>NZ_JBTGVF010000002.1:0-70803 GCF_054343435.1 Mycoplasma sp. 5370 | reverse complement strand
AACTATCAAAGTATTTTTTAACTATTCTGTTTTCAGAAATGTATGAATCAATTGCAAGTCTTTGATTATCAACATAATTTCCAAAAATATCTCTGTATGCAGGTTTTATTTTTTCTCGATCGTATTTATAAAGTTTTTCTGTTTCGAGAAAAACTTGACCATATTGATTATTTGTGTCTTTTAAACCAATTGCACTTGTAAATCTTCTGTTTCCTATTTTTAATAATTCATTTAGAATTTCTTGATGATTTCTAAATGATTTAGGTACACCATTTATTTCCATTACATATAAATATCCTGTTTCTGATTCGCCATAAGCAGAAACAGAAATTACTGGTAAAGCAACATAAGTTGCTGCTGTTAAACTAAATATTATTTTTTTCATTGTTTTCACCTTTTATTTTGTTTTTTCTATATTCTTCTATGAAGTAATTTATTAATTCTTCTTTGGAGTCAAATTCTTTTCCTAAATAAGAATATACAGTTCTTGGATTATAGCGGTAAACTTCTTTTCTGATATCTAAACTTTTATTTGTTTTTAAAAACTCTTTTGCCTGGTCATAATTTAAAAAGTATTTAACATTATTTTCTTTATCAAAAGTTTTATAAAGAATGACTTTTTGATAACTTTTGAGTTCGCTATATTTATATTGACCGTCAATATCTCTTCTTAAGACAAATTTTGATCTAACTTTAAATTTGTCTGCATATTTAGTAAGCAGTTGCTCTATTTCTTTTTTAACATCTAAATAGACATATTTAGAATTAGAACGAATATTTGTATCAAGTACTACAAATCTTTCACTATTAGTTAAATCATTATTTAATAATAATTTTTCAATTTCTTCTCTACTTAAATAAGAATTATCATATTTTTCTAGTGAAAGATTTTCTAAAAATTTTTCTTGTTCTAATGGATAAGAATCTTTTAGTTCAGGAACCTGTAATAAATAAATTGGTTTTAAGTTAATATTTAAATAGTTAATGAATTTTTTCATTAATTCTTTATAGTTATCTACTTTATATTGAAAATTATCAGAGTCAAATTTTAAATAAGTAATATCAGTTAAGTATCTAGAACGATTATTTTCGTTTGCTAAATAATTTTGCAACTCTTTGACACTTTCAAAGAAAGGCATAGTGTTTTTATCAAAATTTGATGTAGGAATTTCTTTTTCAAAGGAATATAATATTTTTAAATCATCGATATATTCTAATTGTAAATTTCCTTTTTCAATTTCTTGAATTACTTCTTTTTTAAGGTATTCAAACATATACTGATCATATTTTTTATTATTAAAATAAAATTCATCTTTTACTGTTGCATTTAAAATTTTTACTGGTGTTAAGATTTTATCTTTGATCTTGCTAATATCAGAATTTACTTTATTTCATAATCCTCAAAAACGTTTTGTGGAACTTCCGCCTTGTCAAATATAATCTTCTTCTGAATTTGGTTTAAAAACATATTCATGAAATTCTTCTGTTCCTATCGCTTGAATAATAAAGTCAAAAAGAATTTCAGCACCAAAAGCTCAAGGTCCTAAAACTTTACTTAAGTTTTTAATTGCACCTGCTGCATTTTTAATAAAATATAAGGTGGATTCTAGTGTTTTTTCTGTACTTGCAAAGAAGATAAAATCTGTTGCAAGACCTAAAAGTGCTGCACTTTTATTTAAAAATTTTTGATTTTGTTCACTAATGTGTTTTTTAGTTGGTTTTGTGTATTTTCCTGTACTTTTGAATTTTTTTGTTCATTTTCAATGTGTTTTTTGATCAACTTTTTTTAGTATTTTATCTTTTTCTTGTCTTAAAGTTAAAACGGTGTCATAAAACTTTGGAGAATCGATTAAAGAAGTGTGAATTGCAAAATCGTTTGAAGCAAATTTAACAAAACTAATTAATTCAAAATAATCTTTATATTGACCTTTTAATGTTTTGATTTCTTTAGGTGGAATATAAGAACTACCACTTTCTTCGTATTTAATATTAAAAATATCAACATCAGGTAGTGTTAATAATTGTTCTATTGAAGATTTTAAAACAAATTTAATGCTTTTTGAAACTGCAATAGTAGCATCAATAAATTCTTGTTGGCTTTTGTTTAAAGAGTTAAAAACAGGAACATTTTTAACATATTCTAAAGTGTTTTCGTTGTAATTATAGGCATTTTTGGTTTTTGAAGTTAAAGAATACAATTCAAAAAATTCTTTGTATTTTCTTAATTCTTCTTCGCTATTAGTGTCTTTTAATAAAAGGATTCTATCAAATTCTTCACTTGAATTTGTGTTAGTTAAAGAAGCGGTTGCAAAATTTATTAAATTAATTGCATTCATAAATTTAGTACTTTGTGTAAGCGAACCTAAAAAGTAGTCAGGACTTGTTGATACCGAAATATTTAAATCATCTTTTAAACCATACAATTTTAATAAATCAATGTGTTCGTTGTTTTCTGTAACATAAAATTCATCTGTGAATATTTCTTTTAAAGTTGTATTAATAGTATTTAAAAATGATTTTATATATTTCTTAAATACATAAACTGTTTTAAAGTTAATTTTACTTTCAAACATTGCTGAAATAGAAGAAATATAAAAGGAATAAATTTGATTAAATATAGTTCCGTGTTTTCCTTTTAAAAGGATCTTATTTGCATCTTGAATTTTGTCTCAAAGAGTAACGTCTTTTAAATTAGCATATTTAATTTTAGAAAATTCTTCTTTCAAATTCTCTAGATCTTCTCTTAATAAATAATTATTTAAAATTGAGAAATTTTGATTATAATCTTTTTGTAATTTTTCTTTATCATTTTCGTTTAAATGGGAATTTAAAAGGAATTTGTCAAAATTAGCATCACTTTTTTGTTTAATAATTTGAGAGACAAAATTATTTACAAGACTTTTTTTAGTTTCTTCCATTGGGTTTGTAAATAATTTTTCTTCTCTCTCTTTTTTATTTCAATTATTTACATCAACAATGTCATTTATAGAACCTGATGGACTATCTAAAAATAATTTCCCATAGAAATTTTCTTTTACTGATTTATCTAAATCAACAATAAATTTATTTTGTCCGTTAGTTGAATTTAATTTTAAAATCGGTAATTCACTTAAATATGAATCAAATACTTGATTTTTGATAAAGTTATCATATTCATAAATTTTGTTTTTAAAATAAATGTATTTTTTGTAATTATTTTTTACAAAATTATCTAAATTAGATTTAATTGAAATATCAGAAAAAGAAATTAAATCATTTGGTGCTTTAATATGTTTATTAGTTTTAGCAAACTTAATTTTTGATTTTAATTCACTTAATTTTTGCTTATCTGATATATTTTTAGTAGCAATCTCTTGATAAAGATTTTCAAAATAATTAATTAATTCGGCTTTAGTTTGAAAAATTTTAGCATTGCCGCTATTTTTATCTAAAGTTGTTTCATATTTATAAAAGGAATTTACATTAAAATATGAAAGTTTTGCTTCTAATTCATCAGTAAAAACTTGATTATCTTTTCCAAGAAAAACTTCTTTATTTTCTAATTCATCTTTTCTTACAAGAGTTGGTCCAAATAAATTAGAATTTAACTCATTACTTGGTAAAATCTGTTTTTCAAGTTCTTGAATATCTTTATTAGAAAAGAATTCAACTGCTTCTATTTTTTGATCTAACATTACATTTAAATCACTAAAATTATCGATTAGTTTATCTAATGTTTTTGAAACAAAAACATCTTTGCTTTGATATTGTGTTTCTTGTTTTAATTGTTCTAAAATACTACTTTTGATTTGTTCTTCTTCATTAATTGTTTTCTTATTTTCTTTATTTATAGGCATTAAAATGGCAGCAGCAACTCCTGAACCTACTAAAACTGTTGCTATTGCACCAAAACCTAAATTTTTAATATATTTTTTCATTATTTACTCCTTTTTACCCAATAAAATATTAGAAATGAACCATTTAGTAATGTAACTAATATTATTAAAGTTAAACCTAAATAATTAAACTTATTTTTTACTGATATTTTATTAGTTACAACATATTGAAAATCAGTAATTTTTGGTTTATTTGCTAAAAATTCAAATTCATAATTTTTATTTTCATTGTTTGATAGATATTTAAAGTTTTTCAATTTATCAGATAAATTTTGAATTGAAAATGACTCAGAAATCAAATAATTTTTTCAATCATCGATTGTGTTAATATTTGAATAATAAATATGAAATTGTGATAAATCTACTTCAAAATATTTAAATGCACTATTTAATATTCAAACTTTATTATCCTTGAATATTAAATATTTTTGAGATATAAATTCAAAATCTTGATTATCTATTTTTGAATTAAAATCTATTTCTTTATTATTTAAAATCAAAGATTCTACATAAAATTTGCTCAGTTTATTATTTACAAATTTATCATTTATAAATCTTCTTTTTATAAACAATAAATTCAGAAAATCAAATAATTCTTGTGAATTTTGTTCAATAAATTGTTTTATAAAAAATTGGTCTTTTAGAAAATAGATAAAATCTCTTTTAAAAGTTTGAATATTTATATTATCTAAACCATTTAGTTGTCTTATAAACAAAATTTCATCATCACTAAAATCTTTTTCATCTCATAAATCTTTATTTATTTTTACTTTTAGATTTTCATAATTTATATTCTTATTTATGTTAGAAAAATTTAGTGTAGACAATAATGAATTTCTATCTAAGATTAAAAGTGCTTCTTGATTTTCTTTATATAAAAAATATTCATTGTTAGTAGTATCTCAATCATGCTTGTCAAATTGATTTATTTGATATAAAGTATTATAATTTCCTTTATTTTCTATATGTTTTATATTGTTGTGCATATTTTCTTTAAATACTAAAATTGAAAGTAAATATAGCGATTCAATAAAATCAAAATATTCTTTATTTTTATAGTTTAAAAACTTTTCAGAAACATTATAATAATTCATTTTATTTTCTTTTGATAACTCTATAGCTTGAAAAATATTTGGATTTTTATAATTTTCTGAATAGTTAATAGTACTTCTTGTTATAACAGGAATTAAAATAAAAGTACTAGTTATCATTGAATTGATCAAAATATTTTTCATAGATGATTTAAAAATTTTGATGATTAAAAGAAAAATAAAGGAAAATAATATAAAAACAAAGTTATTAACTAGTCAATTTAATAAAGTAATATAAATTACAACTAACTCACTAGAGGTGGCGAGAGAAATTATTATTTGATTTAATATTACAAGGAAATTTGTAACACTAAATAATATATAAATAGTTATTATTTTAGAAAATAAAATTACTCTTTTACTAGAAAATAAAGTGTTTTGAAAACCATCGTAGAAATTTCTTTTAGTTCCTATAAAAAGTAAATAAATCAAAGTAAAAGAAATAATTGCACAAATGACAAAATTAATATAAAAGATAAATCAATTATAGTTTATTAAATTATTCTTACTTAAAATTACAGGAATTACTGAAAACGAAGATAAAAAACAAAATACCAACAATATTCAAATTGTATGTGTTTTAAATAAATACTTAAAATTATTTTTTAAAATTGTTTTCATATTCTCCTTTGAGTGTTTCTATAATTACTTTTGTAAAATTTTCTTTTTTATTTTTATTTTCTTTTAAATTGATTTCTTTAATTTCACCTGAATCAAGCAATACAAAATCTGTAACATAAGGCAAGATATTATTTATCTCATGGGAAACGATTACAATAGTCATATCGTTTTCAACTCTTAAATTATCTATAGTTTTGTAAAACTTTTCTTTTCAATAAATATCTAAATTACTTTCTAATTCATCAATTAGTAGTAATTTTGGCTTAATAAATTCCACTAATATCAAAATTAATTTTTGTTTTTCTCCTGAAGAAAATTTATTTGGGTTTTTATTAAAGGATATTTTATATTCTTGCATTTTATCTTTTATTGCTTGTTTTGAAATTTTCTTTTGATGAAAATAATAATAAAAATGTTCAATAAATTTCAATGCACTCATGTTGCTTGGAAATTTCAAATCAGTGTTGAAATATAAAACATCTTTTTTACCTTTGATTTTTTCTAAAAACTCATTGTCTATAAAAATTTCACCATCATAATCTGAATCATTTCCAGCAATTATTTTTAAAAGTGTACTTTTACCAGAACCATTATTTCCTGCTATTAAATAAAAACTTTTAAATTCGATGTTAAGTGAAATATTGTTTAATATTTTCTTGTCCTTATAAATTTTACTCACATTTTTGATAACTACTTTACTCATATATTCTAATTATATCATTTTATTTAAAAAAATTCACTTTTTTTATAAAAAGAATAAAAAATTTTGAATAAATTAGGGATTATTTTTACTTAAATTTTTATTTAAAATTCTTTTGAATAAAAAATCCGCTATTTTAAAAAACTAAATAGCGGATATAAACTTTTTTAAATTTTGTTATCAACAACCTTTTTTATTTTACTTTTTTTCTTTTGATGAACTAGAATATTCCAATATTGAAATAATTAAAACACTGATAGCGGCAGGAAAAATAGTGAAATGAAATGGGATTTGTAAAACAAATAAACCAATTTTAAGTATACCTATAAATAAAACACCCATTAATATACCAAAAACAATAAAAACTATTGCTGCATAAGCAATTAATATTATTTTTTTGTTTTTTACATTTAAACTTAGGTTCAAATTTTCTTTTTTGTAAATTAAAAAATAAAATAGCATAGTAAAAAATATAAAAATAATTTTTTTACTAAAACCTAATTTGGCATTTTTAATAATCAAAAACTTATAGATAATGAAAATTAGGTAATTAAATAAAGTATAGTAAATTATACAAAAACTTAATACAAATTGTCATCCTCCATCTAAATAATGCAAATGCATTTCACTAAATGTTATAAATAAAATTAGAAAAAATATAAATATTGTTAACATTAAATTTGAAAGAAAACCTAATGCTAAAATTTTCTTTTTATCTTGGAACATAAATCTCCTGTTTGTTCATTTAATTATATACAACCATAATGTATATACAATATAATTATTTCACTTTATGAATATATTTGAACAAAAAAGAAATAAAAAAACAAAAAAGCTGAATTTTTGTTCTTTTTATTAGTGATTTAATATTTTTTCTATTTTAGTTAAAATAATGAATTTTGATCTGTTTCATTAAGATGTTTTACTATTCCCATTTCTTTTATTTTTTCAAGAAGGGTTTTATTTAAAAGGGTTCTATTTTTTAAGTCTTCAATAGAAGAAAATTCAGACTCTTCTCTCGCTTTTTCAATCGATTTAGCAACAGCTTCACCAAGTCCATCAATTGTAATAAACGGTGGAATTAAGGCGTTGTTTTCATAATCAAGAATTCAATCAGTTGAACTGGATTTTTCTAGATTTACATTAGAAATAGTAAATCCTCTTGCATGCATTTCTTCAGCAATACATAAAATTGGAATTAAATCTTTTTCTTTTACAGATAATTGTTCTTCTTTTTTCTTTGAAAATTCTCTTCTTTTTAATTCTCTTATTTTTTCTTTTATCCCTGTTTTTCCTGATGTTAGTGTTTTGATATCACTAACATCAGCTCTTGTTGTAAAGTAAGTTGCATAATAAGCAAGTGGATAATATAATTTATAATAAGCAATTCTTCAAGCCATTAAAACATAAGCTGTAGCATGTGCTTTTGGGAAAAGATACTTAATCTTTTTAAGTGATTCTATATATCAATCTGGAATGTTATGTTTATTTAATAACTCTTCTTCATCTTTAGTTAAAGATTTTCCTTTTCTAACATTTTCCATAATTTTAAAAGATGCTGATGGTTCAACTCCTTTTAAAATTAAAAAACTCATTATATCATCACGACAAGATACTATATCTTTAAAAGTAAGTTTTTTTTCTACTATTAACTCTTCAGCATTTCCTTTTCAAACATCTGTTCCATGAGATAAACCAGAAATAGCAACTAAGTCCGCAAAAGTTTCTGCTTTTGCTACTTTTAACATTCCTCTTACGAAGTTAGTTCCAAACTCCGGAATCCCCATTGCACCTGTAGTTTCTCCAGAAATATCTTCTGGTAAGATACCTAAAGCCTCTGTAGAAGAAAAAAGAGAAATTATTTTAGGATCTGATTTTGGAATACTTGTTGCTTTTACTTTAGTTAAATTTTCTAGCATTCTAATTGCTGTAGGATCATCATGACCAAGTAAATCTAATTTTAATACATTATCATGAATGGAACTAAAATCAAAGTGAGTTGTTTTTCAAGTTGATGAATCATTATTAGCTGGATAATTAATTGGAGTAAAATCTTCTACATCAAATTCTTTTGGTATTACAATTATCCCCCCTGGATGTTGTCCTGTAGTTCTTTTTACTCCTTTAGCTTTTAATGATAAAAATTCCATAAAAGCCGATGAATAATTAACTAAATTTTCTTCTATTTGACTTTTAATATAACCATAAACAGTTTTTTCAGCATTTGTAGAAATAGTTCCCGCTCTAAAAGTGTGGTTTTCTCCAAATAATCTTCTTACTTCATTATGAATATTAATTTGATATTCACCTGAAAAATTTAAATCTATGTCAGGAACTTTATCAGCTTTAAATCCTAAAAAAGTTTCAAAAGGAATTGTTTGTCCTTCTTTTTCAAAAGGAATATTACACTTAGAACAATTTTTATCTGGTAAGTCAAAACCTGAAAGATATTTACCATCTTCAAAAAATTCAGATGTTTTACATTTAGAACAAATGTAATGTGGAACAAGTGGATTAACTTCAGTAATTCCTGCCATTGTTGCAACAAGAGAAGAACCAACCGAACCACGAGATCCTACTAAATATCCATCATCAAGTGATTTTCTTACTAGTTTATGACTAATTCAATAAATTGCATCAAAACCATAATTTAAAATAGGATTTAGTTCTTTTTCTAACCTATTTTTTACTATAGCGGGTAAATTTTCACCATATTTTTCTTTTGCTGTTTTTCAAACAAGTTTTTCTAAATTTTCTTTTGAATTATCGAAAATAGGTGCATATAATTTGTCTTTAATAACCTGAATTTCTTCGAATTCTTCTGCTAAATTTCTTGAGTTGGAAACCACAATTTCCTTTATGATGTTAAAATCTTCTAAAAAGTCAAATTCTTTAAACATTTCATCTGTTGTTAAAAAGTTTTGTAAAGGATAAATTGGGTTTTCTTCTTTATATTTATATAAATAATGTCTTGCTCCGCCAAGTCCTTTAGCATTTATATAAATATTATGAAGTATCTTTTGGTTTTCTTCAATATAACGACAATCAGAAACTGCTATAATCTTTTTATTAAATTTTTTAGCTGTATAAACTAAATCTCTTAAACCTTCTTTTATATCTTTAGTTGCTAAAATATTTCTATTATTTCAATGAACAAAATCTCTTAGTGGTGGTACAAAAACAACATCATATCTTTGTAATTCTTGTTCAAAAATTTCTGTTGTAGAAAAGAAAAGTTTATCAATTAATCTTGAGTTTAAAGTCCCGCTTGCTAATAATAAATTCTCACTTTTTTGATATTTATCTATAAAAAGTTTCGGTCCATTGTAAAAGGTTTTAACTGATGCATCTGATATTAATTTAAATAATTCTTTTAAACCTTTTTGATTTTTTGCATAAATAACTACTTCATAACTGAATTTTTTTTCATGAAGTGATTCTAGTTCAAAAAATTCTAAATCATAGCTAGAATTAATGTTTTTTTGTTCTAGTTCTCTTAAAAAAGAAAGTCAAACTTGAGCTAAAACATTAGCATCATAATCAGCTCTATGGGCTACAGTTGAGTCATAATTTATATTTAATCTTGTTGCCAAATTTTCCAATCTAAATTTTTTAGCATCTGGATTGATAATTCTTGCCACTATAAGTGTATCAATAGCTTCAATATCTAATTTTGGTAAATTAAAAACTCTTATTTTTTCATTAACAAAATTTATATCAAAATTAGCATTATGAGCTACTGCAATGGAATTATCTAAAATTTCTCTAATTTTTTTTATTCCTTCTTCTTGTGAAATTGCATTAATTAAATCTGCTTCTGTAATGTTTGTAATTTCTGTAATATACTTTGGTAAAGGTTTATTAGGTTTTATAAAAAATTGAATATTTTCCTTTATTTTTCCGTGTTCTATGACAACTGCACCAAATTCAATGATTTCGTCATATCTAGGAGATAAACCTGTTGTTTCTAAGTCAAAAACCACGTATTTAGCATTCTTTAATAAAGAATCTTTTTTTGCATTTATAACAGCATTATTTTTATATTCGATAGTGTTAAAAGTAGAACCATAAATTGCTTTTATCTTGTGTTTTTTTGCTGAATGATAAAATTCAGGAAAAGACTGAACAGAATCAACATCAGCAATACCAATTGCACTGTGATTAAATTTTTTTGCTGCAAGCACATATTCTTCTGCTGTTGATATTCCGTCCATAGCATTCATATTGCTTCTTGCATAAAATTCAACTCTTGTTTCTTTCTCTTTATCGATTCTTTCATCTTTTTTGAGTTCGATAAATTCTATTTTTTTAGCACTAATTACTTTTGTTTTTAAATATTCATCTTTTGTATTAGAACCATATGCAGTTATTGTTTTACCAACTACATATTTTTCCTGTTCTTCTTTTTCTTGATCAGTTTTTGAAAATATTTTAACCTTAATAGCTTCTTCATAATCTGTTATTGTTAAAATGGTTATTCACAAACCGGTTTTAGTTTTTTGAACATCTCGTTTAAAAATTTCACCAGTAACTATAACATTAAATTCTTCACTTTCTAATGCTTCTTTTATAGATAAAGGAGTATAACTTTTATTTTTCATAAAAGAAGTGAAATCTTTTTTAAATCCTATATTATTGCTATTTTCAGTTTGTTTAACACTTTTGAGAAAATCTTGTTTCATTTTTTCTTCTTTGAACATTTCTTCAATTCTTAATTTTTGTGCTTCTTTTTCTTTTTCTTCATCAATTTTAAATTCTACTTTAAAGTTTTCAAAACCTCAGTTTTGCATATATGTTTCTATTTGATTTAATTTCTCAATTTTTGCATCTAATTCATTTCTAACAAAAATTGTTAAAATATTGCTTTTTGAAAACTCATAATTTTTGTTTTCAAAAAAATCAAATAAATTATTAACTAAAAGAAAAGCATATTCAAAATAATCTTTCACTAAAAATTCTTTTTTGGAATCATCAAAATATTTAATTTTAATTTCAAAATTAAGTTTTGCTTTTCTAACTTTAGAATAAAATTGTCTAAATAATGAAATTTTAACAATGTCTCTAAAATTAAAATAGACTAAATAATAATTACCTTCTCTGCTAACTTGTTCAATTTCGACACCATAAAATTCTTCAGTTGGTTCAAATTCAATTTCTTGACAAAATTTTTTAAATGTTTCGTTCATATAACTCCTTTTATTTATGCTTATTATAAAAAATAATTATACTATCTTTTTTGCTAAAAATTCAAATGAAAAGAGTAAGTTTTTTACAACTTACTCTTATTTTGTTTTCTCTTTGAAATTCAGTGTCAAAGACCTCAAATTGCATAACCAATTAACATTGTTCCTGCATAACTTGGTAATAAAATTGCTGTACTTAATGTATATTCTTCACCTACCATTGGTGGTATAAAAGAAATTAAAATTACGAAAATTATAACTAACATTCCAAAATATAATAATATTTGTTCTCAAATTGGGATTTTAAATTCTTTATACTTATAACCAATTACAAGAATACTAAATATAGTGAGTAAATATTGCATTAAGAACACAATATTACCAGCATTTAGAATTGCATGGAATTTGTCTTCTATTCCTAAAAAATAAGGAATTAGAGTAAAAATAATCATAGATATAGATGCAAAAATAGTACAAAAAATAATGGCATTTTTATAATTATTATTTTTTCCTTTTATTGCTAATGAACTTGGTAAAAATCCATCTTCTGCTAAAGGTACAACTGTTCTTGCATAATAAACTAATGAACTAATTGAAGAAGTTGTTCTGTTAAAAAATAATCCTATTGCAAATAATATAACTCCTGTAATTCCAAAAACTAGTTTGAATAAATTTGAAAAGGAATTTGTAGTATCGTTAAAAGAAACTCCTAAAAAAATTAAATAAAAGATTAAATAAAAACTTAAAATTATTATAAAAATTAAAACTAAAATTTTCTTAAATCTTTTTGTTTCAACATCAGCAGATAAACCTGCTAAACCTTCTAAACCACCAAAAGCATAAATAAAACTTAAAACCGAACCAACTATTACCCCTATAGTTATTTCATCTTTGCTTAATAATTTAGATGCAAAATCTAACTGTGTTGCTGAAAGGTAAATTACTATAAATAAACCTGTTATTATTGTTATTCATTTTATAATCGCTGATATAAAAATAAATCATTTTGATATTTTTAAACCCAAAGCACTTACTATTGTAGTTAATAAGAAAAACACAATAGAAACTGCAAGATAAATTTCTTGATGTTCTTTATCGAGTTCGCTTAATAAACCAGAAAAGAACAATGGAGTCGTAGCAGAAAATAAAGGAACTTGAGCAAATTGATTCCATCCTTGAAAAAAGATAAATCATCTTTGTTTTGGAAAAGCTTTTTTTCCATATACATAACTTCCACCAACTTCAGAACCAAAATTTTCTCCACCTCTGGCAAAAGCAAGCATAACAGCACCACAAATGAAGGCTGTTAATACAAAAATAAGCATTCCTCAAAGTCCTTTACTAATAACACCAGCAATTGTTACTATAAAACCAAAACCAACTATATAGTTTAGTCCAAATAGTAAAAACTGCCTTTCTGAAAATTTATTCTTCAATATTTATTCCCCTTTCGTTGTTATTAAAATAAACAACTACATAATTATAGAAAAAAAACAAAAATTTTATAAAAAATGAGCTTTCAAATGAAAAAATTGTGTTTTTTTGCCCTTTTTCATTATAAAGCTTATAAATTTTCTTTAATTTCTTCTGTAATTTTGAAGTTAATTTTAGCTACTTGATCTAAATTTTCAAATCCGTATTTTGTTACAAATTCAAATGCACATTTTTTTGCATCTTTAGTAGCACCTAATAAAAATTTAAAGTTTCATTTTTGGTTTTGGTCTTCCATTTTTTGCAATAAAAATTCTCTTGCAATAATTGAAGCGCAGCCAACTTCTAAAAATTTGTCTTCTGCTTTTGTTTCTAGTTTCAATTTAGATTTAATTGTTGTAACTTGTAGTGATGAATTCACTAATTTATTAATATATTTATTAATGGAATTTGTTGTAGAAAATTGATCAATAATAACTTCATTTGCTGTATATTTTTTTTCTAGTTTATTTATATTTTGTAAATGTAACAACATTTTTAATTCATTTGCATTCAGAAATTTAGATAAATAGTTATATTGTTTTTGACTTAAAAAACTGATTGAAAAATAGCAATTTTCCTTTATTTTAGGAGTAAGTTCAATAATTTTAGAATCTGTTATTTTTTTGGAATCTTTAATATTTAATAAAGAAATTTTTTCCAAATTTTCTTTAGGTATTAAAACTGCAGCAGCGACTAATGGACTTAAATAATCACCCACTCCAGTTTCATCACAGCCGATTTTTCCATCAATCATTTTAAGTTATTTCTGCTTCTTTGTTATTTCTAGATTCTCTTATTTTTTTGCTTTTTTCTTTTTCTTTACTTGGATCTTTTAAAAATTTTTTAATGTAGTGTCCTACACCACCTTCTTTATTTGTTTTTTTCAAGACTACTGTTGCAATTCTTTTAATTCTTTGTTCGCTATTTCCCATAGCAACTGCAACATTTGTAACATGAAACATCGAAACGTCATTATAACCATCACCAATACTTATGGTATTATCTACATCTATATCGTAATATCTCATTAATAAAGAAACAACTTTAGCTTTATTAACTCCAACTGAAGTAATATCAAATACAGGTGTTAAACCTTCACCTTTTGATCAAGAAGAAAATTCCCCTAAATCTCCGAATTTTCTTTCTAAATAGGTTTTTAATTCATATACATCAGTGGTTTCTTTTACATCAAAAACAATTCCTGTTGGTTTTAAAGGTAATTTATTTAAATTAATTCCTACAGTAAATTTTAAAGAATCACTAAATCCAAAAACTCTCTCTAAAGCCTCATCTCTTTTTTTAAGCTGAACTCAACCTGGTCCTTCAATTGCAATGTTAGAAATTTCTTTTTTTACCCTTTTATCCCCTAAAATATAAAGCATTTCGTTTAAATTTAGATAATGAATTTGTGGAATAAAAAAGTCATCAACAGGATTATGAATATGAGCACCATTGTAATTACCAACAACTGTGTCTAAATTTAATTTTTCATAAATTGGTTTAGTACTTCTTCATGGACGACCAGTTATTATACAAACTACATGCCCTTGACTTTTTGCTAATTTTATTGCTTCTATTGTGTCTGGATGCATTTCTCCAGTTGCTGAATTTGCTAAAACTGTACCATCTAAGTCCAAAGCAAATAAATATCTTTGTTTTTTATTTTTCATCTTTCTCCTAAAAAATATTAATTATTAAAATTCCTATAACCAAACAAAAAAGAACTAAAAATGTTGAATCAAATCTATCCATTATCCCGCCGTGATTGGGCAATAAATTTGAAAAATCTTTTATAGATAAATGTCTTTTTATTAATGAAAATAATAAATCTCCTAGAATCGAAGCAATTGGTAAAATCAATGACATAACTAATGCAAAAATTATTTTTTCATTGTTTGCAAAAGGAAAAATGGAACTAAAATATAAACAACAAAAAGTAAAAATTCCAGAAAATAAAACAGAAATGATTGCTCCTTCTCAAGTTTTTTTAGGCGAAATCTTTGGTGCTAATTTTCTTTTAAAAATTTTGTTGCCCAGTAAAGAACCCCCAAATAAACCAAAAGTATCGGAAATTCCTGCAATAAATCCAATTATAAGAATAGCATAAACACTATAAACATTAAAAATAAATAAATATTTTCCAAATAAAGAAATTGAAGAAAGTACTAAATAAATTAATATATAGTTAAAAACATTTTGTGTTTCTTTATCAATAAAACTAATAATTAAAAGCAAAATAAATAAAGAAATTAAAAATATTCCAGTTTCTAAATCTAATGTTAGATAAGAAATTAAATCTTCAAAATGATTTATACCATCTTTAACTATTGATAAGAAATTATCTATAGATAAAAAGTAAGTCATATTGGATAAAACAATTAAAGGAATGAATATCAACTTTTTAATTTTAAAATTTTTGAGAATTTCGTATGAACCATAAGAACTTAAAACAATAAAAAAGAGTAAACCAAAAATTCTTCCACCAATTCCCAAAAAATAAATTGAAAAAAAACTTGGAAATAAAATTAAAAAAATCAATAATACCACAATTGTTCTTACTAAAATTTTATTTTTTAGAAGGCAATTTCATTTATTTTCTATTTTCATAATATTCTTTAGATAGTCATTAAATCTTTTTCTTTTTCATCTGCTATTTTAGAAATTAAATCAATTTTTTTATCAACATTTTGTTGAATAACTTCTAAATATCTTTTTTGCTCATCTTCGCTTAATTCTTCATCTTTTTTAACATCTTTATTTATTTCTTGTCTTATTAATCTTATTCCAACTTTTGCTTCTTCAATTGTTTTAGATAAACTTTTAACTAGTTCTCTTCTTCTTTCTGTAGTTAAAGGCGGAAAAGTTAATCTTATTTGATGTCCTTCATTAGTTACTTGAATATTTAAATTATGTGCTACTAATGTTGCATAAACTTCTTTAACAGAAGAAATGTCAAATGGTTTTATTAACAATTGTTGTGGTTGTGGCACTGAAATTGATGCTAATTGTTCAATAGGAGTTAATGTATCGTAATAATTAACTTTTATGTATGCTACTAATTGCGGATTTGCCCGTCCTGTAGAGATTTTAGTTAATTGTCTTTCAAAATTATCAATAACTTTTTCTGTTTTTTCTTCAAATTCTAATAAATATAAATCTAATTCCATATTAATTAATTACCTTTGTATGTTTTATTTCTCCAGTTATAGCTCTTAAAATTGAATTTTCTTCATTTATGTTAAAAACTATAAGCTCAATATTATTATCTTTTGCCATAGAAAAGGATGTAGAATCCATTACTTTTAGATTTCTTTCTAAAATTTCATCATATGTTATTTTTTCAAATCATTGTGCATTAGGATTTAATTTTGGATCTGAATCATAAACTCCTGCAACATTATTTTTACCAACTAATATTACATCAGCATTTATTTCTGAAGCAAATAAAGTGGCTGCAGTGTCTGTTGTAAAAAATGGTCTTCCTGTTCCTCCAACAAAAATTATTATTTCTTTTTGTGATAAATATTTATCTGTTTTTTCATTAATATAGTATTCTGAAACTCTTTTATCAAAGTTTATAGAAGACAATACTCTTGCAGATAAACCCTCCTGTTCAAAACCTGATTGTAATGCTAAACCATTCATCACAGTTGCAAGCATCCCTATATAATCAGCTCTATTTCTGGAAATTCCGTTTTTTTCAGCTGAAGCTCCCCTTCAAAAGTTTCCGCCACCAACAACAACAGCAACTTCGATTCCCATTTTAATAACTTCTTTTAATTGTTTTGCAATTTTTTTTACCATGTTATTATCAATTGCTAACCTAGTTTCTTTATTTGCTAAACTTTCTCCTGAAAGTTTTAACAAAATTCTCTTATATTTATATTCCATTATTCACCAACTTATAATTTATTTATTTAAATTTTAATACTTTTTTAATAAAAAACTAATAAATTATTTAATATATTAAAAAAAGAAACTGATTTAATTTTCATTTATTTAAAAAAATAATGCAATAAATGATAAAATTTCATAAGGTAAAAACATTAAAACTAGAAAGGCACAATTTAATGACAGAAATTTTTGGAGAAATTTTCGGTTGATTTGGAGTTATTTTTACGGTTGCTTTTGCAGTTCCGCAATTAATAAAGACTTTTAAAGAAAAAAGCGGGAAAGTTAATTTATTAAGTTTCTTTATTTTCTTTTTTGGGGTTACTTTATGATCAATTTATGCTTCTTTACTTGAATTTAAAAAAATTCAATTAGTAGTTGCCAATTTACTTTCTTTAGTTCTTTTAACAATTACTATTAATTTATTTTTAAAGTATAGAGAATCAAAATTTTATAAACCTTTTATTTTCTTATCAACAATATACAATATAGGAGTAATTTGCTTTGCTTCGATTGCATATCACAACGGGTGAAAATTGAACTCAATTGCTGATGCTATTTTTGGAATAGCTGCTGCATCAGGAACCTCTTTTGCTTTTGCACCACAAACATTTATGATTATCAAAACAAGAAATGTTAAAGATTTATCTCTTATTACTTTAATTTTAGGGTTTTTAATTAATTTTAGCTGAGAAATTTATTGATTCATCATTGGTTTTTCAACAGGATTAATAACAAAAGTAGATATAATTTACATTTTAATTGTTCAAGCAATTGCAATGATAATTTATACAATACAAATAGTGTTGTTATTAAAAGAAAAATCAGCCAAAATAAAGCATAAATAAACTATTTCTTTACACCAAAACCTTTATAAGTAGTTTCTTTATTTTTAATTTTATTATCTTTATGTTCAGATAATGACATAAAGGTTTTTTTATAAAATTTATTATTTAATTTTGTTATTAAATTTTGAATTTTTTTATTTTCTCCTTCTTCTTCAATTATGCTTATTTGTGAAAAACTTGCAACCAAATTATTAAAACCACAAGTAATAAACTTAACTGGTTGTTCATTTCATATTTGATCTAGCATTTTGCTTAAATGATTATAAACAACTTCTTCATTATTTGTTAAATTAGAAAGAGTCAATTTTTTGGATTTTTTTTCTAAATCTGTATAAATCACTAAAAATAAATTTTTTGAAAATAATTGTTTTCTCTGTAAATTAGAACAAATTGTTCTGGAAATATGTTTTATACTTTCTAATAAAACTTTTCTTTCTGTAACCCAATTATCAGCATCAAAAGATATTTGTTGTGAAATTCCTTTAGGTTCTTCATACTTATAATTTACAAAATCATCACCGTTGTTTTCTAAATTATTTAAAAGATCGAAATCTCTTTTATGAACCTTTTGATTTATTGCTAAATCTTTTTTTATTTTTTTATAAAAATCTTCAATATTATAAATTTTTAAATTTTGAAATTTGATATAGGAAGATTTTCCTATACCATAACATTTATCGATTGATAATGGTAAAATTTCTTTTTTAATATCTTTTTGCTCTAATATTTTTAAACCAAATGGTTTAGCTAAATTGGTTGCCATTTTTGCCAAAAATTTATTATAAGAAACACCAATTGTAATAGGCAAATCTAAAAATTTTTTTACATCATTTTGAATAGAAGAAATCATAAAATTTAAATTGTTATTAAATTTTTTAACTAATTCAGTAGCATCCATAAAACACTCATCAATAGAAATGATTTCAATTTTTTTTGTATATTTTCTTTTTAAAAAATCAAAAAAATTTTCAGATTCTTTTAAATATAAATTATAGTTTGGTTCCACAACAACTATATTTGGAATTATTTCTTTTACTTTTGACAATAATCAAGGAACTTTAGCACCTTTATTTTTCGCTTCGTAAGACAACGAAACAACAATAGAATTTTTTCTATTGTAAGCTATAGCAATTTCTTTTTTTTCTAAAAGTTTATTATTCTTTCTCTCTGCAGACACAAAGAAAGAATCTATATCAATATGTAATATAACTTTTTTATTTGACATTTTATAATGTATTTTATTGTTTCTTTTCTTCTAAAAGAACTATAACGTCTTTTATTTTTGATATTTTCATTAATTCTTCATCTGAAATAGATATTGATAATTCACTTTCAATATCTGTTATCATTTCAACTAAGTCAAGAGAATCAACTCCAATTTCAAAAATATCACTTTCTTCAGTGAATTTTTTATTTGTAATTTTTTTTAATTTTTCAAAAACGAAATCTTTCATAAAATAAATTATATATCATTATTTTCTATATTTAAATGATAATTTTTATAAACTTTTTGATCTTCATTAATCCAAATAAACTCTACTAAAACACTTTTTTTATTTTCGTATTTGTAATTGAACTTTATATCACCATAAGACACACCAAGTCTTTTTATAATATCTGTTATAAAAAAAGAAATCATTTTATCATTTATTACAGGTTCTCCATTTTCAATTTCAATATAATCATAATATTCTCTTGCATCAACTTCTGGGAAAATATCATTTTCAGTTAAGAAAAATGATTCGTTATTATTTGTAATTTTTTTATTTTTTGAAGAATCTTCGCTTTTTAAAGCTAAATATATAACTGGGATAGTTATAGCAATAACAGAAGCAACAGAAAGAGAAGAGTATAAAATTATTTTTTTCTTTTTAAAGAGAATTTCCTTTATTTTCGACAATTTCTTCTTCATCTTTTTTGTATAATTTTTTTAATCCATCAAGAGTAATTGTAGTATCTAATAAAAATTTAAATTGACTATTTTTTATTAGATAATGATCCACTTCTGAAATTCTAGGTTCTTTATAACTAGAAATATAAAATTTTACTTTTCCATCATTTTTATCTAAAAATTTATGTTTAATTTTTTGTTTATAACTCAAAGTGATGTCTTCGAAATCTTTATTTATATCAATTTTAATGCGTGGAAAGATTTCTCCTGAGAAATTATAGGGAATAATAAAACCTCGCTTAGAATAACTATTTATGCCCTTTACAGTGGTTTTTTTCTCAAAATCATAATATGTATTATCTACAATTTTGATTTTTCCTATAACTTTTTTACCATTAATAAACTCAACTTTATCATTTTTTTCAAAATATAAATTTAGTTTTTCTTGATTTTCGATTGGTAAGTTTTCAACAAACTTAGGTTTTAAATTTAAATCTCTTTCTATAAGTTCTTCATTATATGCATCGTTATATGCAACTACATCAAATAATGTTTCGTTGTATTCTCCTAATTTTAGTTTTGTAGGATAAAATACTAAATTGTTATAAAGTAATTTATCATAAGAATTTTGATATTTATCATTTATTGTGTTTGCAAAACTTGAAGTTCTAAGGGCTTTAACTGATTTAAATATAATACTATCATCTACAAAAAAATCTTTTTGTAAAAGTGGATTTTTAACTAATTTTAATTGAGTTACAATTAAAGGATCTTCTTTCTTATTTTCTATTGAACTAATTAAACTTAAAGTTTTAATATCTGAAAAAGTATTTTTTTTAAATTCCAAAAACGGAATTATAAAATTTTCATAAGATTCCTCATTTATCTCTTTAATTACAGAAAAATCTAAAGGTTGGTTATTTAATTGGATACTAAATTCTACTTTCTTTTGATTTCTAGAAAAATATGTAGATTTAATTGAAAATGTATCATCAATAATGTTTCTTTTGATTTCTATAAAATGTCTTTCACCCATTGGTGTATTTTTAGAAATGATTTTACTTTTTTTAACTTCAAAAACTGATTCTATTTCATTTATTTCTTTATACTCAGATAGATGCTGGATATTGTCCATATAAGTAAAATAAGAATCTGTCGATTGCTTTGTTGATATTTTTATAGTATGTACTTTTTGATCAATGTTTTTTAAATCAGTTTTTGTTATTTTCAAGAAATTCTTTTCTTAAAATATAAGAATATTCTGGTTCAATTAAGTCCATTATTTTTTCAAAAATAGAAACTGGTTTTTCAGCAACAATTTTATTTTGATTATTTGGATCTAAATTTATTTCTAAACTTTGTTCTAGTTTTAATTTATTATGCATTAAAATAATTAATTCCATAAATTTTCTTTTCTCTACGAAAGTAATGATTCTATGTAATTTTGCCATGTTTTTTTTCTCCTTTTTTGGGTAATTTTTTAATATTCTACCCATTATAATTTTTAAATATTTTTAAAAAAATCATAAAAAAAGGAAAAAATTAGGAAAAATAGGGCAATTTTCCTAATATTTTTGACACTTTTTGGTTTTTTGAACTAAATATTGAAATTAAATTTTTATATTTCTTATTGATAGTTGTCATATTAAAATGTTTTAATTTAAAACTATAAAAATTATGTTTATTTTTTATCCTGTTAGTTGTTTTAAAATTTGTTTTTTAATTTCAATTCCTTGAATAATTTCAATTATTTTTAGTGAAAATTCCAATGAATAAAAAGCACTTTTAGCGGTTATAATTTTATCAAAATGCACTATGTTTTTGTCTTGGAATTTTTCCCCTTTTTTAGATTCATTTGGAAAACCTACATATTCAGTTTTATCATCAAAAATTTTTGTTTCAAAAAGAGCATTTGGTGCATCACAAATAGCAAAAATTCATTTTTTATTTTCTAAAAAATGATTGACTATATTTAAATTTTTAAAATCTTTTCTTAAATAAGTTGCTCCCTTACCGCCTGGAATAAAAATAGCTGAAAATTCACTTAAATCAATTTCTTTTTTAGTTTGTATTTTTACAATTTTGTGTTGTCCTATATATTCTCTTGATTCGTTATTATTATAAAAAATTATTTCAGAAAAAGTTTTCGCTCTTTCTAAAGTTGTAGTTACAGCAGTTAATTCAAAATCTTGAAAATCATCTTGAACTAAAACAAGTAATTTATTATTCATTTTTCCTTTCTAATCATATGTAACATTTGTAAGTTTTCGTAAATATATTATAAATCATTGCATAGTTTTTTCTAAGTCTGGTTGATTATTTTTAGTTAGAAAAAGTTTAATTTTTCCTAGCTTGTATAAATTATTATAAATTTCTGTTTCATCGGTTGAAGGAGTTAAACCTAAGTCAATAATTTTATTTGGATAATATTCAGAAAGAAGTTTATAACCGAAATTAAAAAAATCTTTTTTTGGTATTATTTCAGGTTTAATTGAACCGATTATAGCTAACTTTATCCCTATTAATTCATCTTGAAATTTAGGTCATAAAATACCAGGAGTATCTAATAATTGTATATCACCTGCATTTATCCACTGTTGTCCTTTTGTTACTCCTGGCATATCTCCAACTTTAGTTTTTGCATTTGAAATTAAATTAATTAATGTAGATTTTCCACTATTAGGAACACCCATAATAAAAACTCTTAATCGTGGTTTTAGTAAACCTTTTGCAGAATCTTTTTTTCTCTTATCTTCCAATCGGTCATTAATAGCTTTTAAAATTATTTTTTTGCTGCTATTTTCTTTTAAATTAACAAAAATTACTTTTGAATTTTCACTATTAAATCTTGATAAAATTTTATTTATTTTACTTCTATCTGACATATCACTTTTTGTAATTACAAACAACCTAGGCTTAGAAGGGGATATTTTATCAAATTCTTCATTGTAACTACTTATTGGAGCTCTACCATCTAAAACAATTAAAAACAAGTCTGCTAAAACTTGTTTTTCTTGTATTTGTTTCATCGCTTTTGCCATATGGCCTGGGAATCATTGAATCATATCAATTATTATAATGTATTTTTAAAAAAATAAGAAAGAAAAATTTCCTAATTTATAGGAAATTTCTGTATATTATTAATCAAACTTGATTTTAATTGAAGGTCCCATTGAAGCAGAAACTGTTAAGTTTAAAATATATGCACCTTTAACAACACTTGGTTTTAATTTTTTAATTAATGAAATTAATGTTTGTGCATTTTCTGCTAATGCTTGTGCACTCATTGAAGTTTTTCCAATTAATGAGTGAACAATACCAGATTTATCTGCTCTATAGTTTGCTTTACCCTTTTTAAGTTCTTCTACAGCTTTTGAAGGTGTAGGAGTAACTGTTCCAGTTTTTGGGTTAGGCATTAATCCTTTTGGTCCAAGTTTTTTACCATATTTACCTAAAACAGGCATCATTTTTGGATCAACTACCATTACATCAAAGTCAAATACATCATTTTTTAAAGCTTCTTCTAATTCACCTGTTGTATAAACTAAATCGGCTCCTGCTTCTTTTGAAGATTTTTGCATATCGGGATTATCTGTTGCTACTAAAACTCTAATATTTTTTCCTGTTCCGTTAGGTAATACAACAGCCCCTCTTAATTGTTGATCTGCTTTTCTTGTATCTAAATTTAATCTAATTGCTAAATCTACTGATGCATCAAATTTTGCATATGAAGTTTTCTTTACTAACTCCATTGCATCTTCTAAAGAATAAACTTTATCTTTTTCTACAAGTTCTCTTGCAGATTGAAGTTTTTTACCAATTTTTCTCATATTAGTTTTCTTCACTTTCTTGTTTTTCTTTTATAACTTCTGCATCTACAAAACCTTTATTTTCTGCAGCAGCTTTTGCATCTTCTTCTAGTTTAGCAGCTGAAGCAGCAGCTTTTGCATTTGCTTTAGCTTGTTTTTCAGCTTCTTTTTTAGCAGCTACAACATCGTCTCAACCTTCAACTAAAACACCCATATTTTTAGCTGTTCCTGCGATTGTTTGCATAGCTTTATCTAATGAGTCTGTGTTTAAATCAACTAATTTGTATTGTGCTATTTCTTTTAATTGTTCTAAAGTAATTGTAGCAACAATTTTAGTTTTAGAATTTGAAGAACCTGATTGAATTTTTGCTGCTTGTTTAATTTTATATGAAGCAGGTGAAGTGAATAATTTAAAATCAAATGATTTATCTTTATATATTGTGATAGCTACAGGAACTGGTTCGCTCCCTCTATCTCTTGTTTGATCGTTAAATTGCTTTGTAAATTCAGGCATAACAATACCTAAACCAGCTAATGCAGGACCAGGTTTAGCTTGTCCAGCGTTAAATTGCAATTTAGCAACACGAACTATTTCTTTTGCCATTGCGAGCTTCCTTTCTTTCTCTTGGTGGTAATAACGATTTCTCTTCCACTAAGGCAATATAAATATTGCAATTAAAATTTTACCATATTTTGCTTTTTTTAAATTAAAATTAGTCTAATTTATCTAACTCATCAATTCTTGCTTGGTGTCTTCCGCCTTCGTATTTAGTTTCAAAATACTCATCTACCATTTTTTTTGCTTCTTCAAAAGTTGTAAATCTACCACTTAAAGCAATTGCATTTGCGTTATTGTGTAATTTTGCTAAATAAGCATCATTAACATTTGTAATTCTTGCTGCTCTAACTCCTTTGAATCTATTTAAAGCATATGAAATTCCAAGTCCTGTTCCACAAAAACCCATTCCTATGTCTGCTTTTTTGTTTTGTAAGTGTTTTCCAAGTTTTTTACCATATGTTGCATAGGATACTGATTCTACTCCGTTAAAAGGACCTAAATCTTCTACTTCGTATCCTTTGGATTTTACATATTCTAAAACTTTTACTTTTAAATCATAACCAGCATGATCACTTGCGAATGCTACTCTAATTTTTTCCATACTATCTTAATCTTTCCAATGTTTCTACTTTTATAATTTGTGAAGGTTCGTTGCTTCCTTCTCCAAAATTATAAACTTGTTTTATTTTATTAAAAACTTTTTGTGCTTCTTTTAGGGTTAAATTTTTTTGACCAGAAATATTTGCACTTGTTACTCAGCAAGGACCAGTTTTTTCCAAAAACGCCTGTAATCCTTTTTGATTTGGCATTCTAAAACCTTGATTATTAACAATTAAAGTTATATTTCCAGGTCAAAATTTCTTAGCCAGTTCCTCTGCTTGTGAATTTCATTCTTGAAATTCTCTTGCTTGGTCTATAGAAGCAACTAAAATTATTATTTTTTTATTTATATCTCTTTGTTTAAGTTCATATAAAAGATCTATTTTTTTTGTTTTTACAGGAATTCCTATACCAACAACTGTATCGGTTGTAGTAATAAATACATCTTTATATTTGTCAATTTCATTCATTAATCAAAATCTTTCAATCATTTATTTTTTCGATCATCTTTTACACCTGAAAAAATTGATTCCATTGCTTTTTTCTCTGAATTTGATAATTTTGGAACATATAATTGTAAGTGAATTTTTAAGTTTCCATAAGAATTATTTTTTGGATTTTTAGAACCTTTATTTTTTACAGTTAATACATCACCTGATTTATAAGAATTATTCATTCTAATCTCTTCATTTCCATATGGTGTTGGAATTGTGATAAGATTTTCAGAAATAATATCAATTACAGAAACTGGCACAGTTAAATGAATATCATCACCAACTCTTGTGTAATGCGTATGATCTCTAACAGTTATTTCTATATATAAATCTCCATTTTGCCCACCATTTAATCCAGGACCACCATATCCATTTAAAACTACAGATTGCCCTTCTTTAATACCTGCAGGGATAGAAACTGTCAACTCTTTACTTTCTTTTATAATTCCTTTACCAGAACATAATTTACATAATTTTTGAATTCTTTTTCCTTTACCAGAACAATCAGAACAAGTTGCACTATTTTGAATTGCTCCAAAAGGTGTTTTAATAACTTTTGTAACACTTCCTGTTCCACCACAAGTACTACATTGCTTAATATCTGCTGTAGAATTTGCACCACTACCGTGACAATTATTACATGTGCTATATTTATCAAATTTTCTCTTTATACTTGTTCCTAAAATTGATTCAAGAAAACTTATTGAATATTCAATTTTATAATCTGAACCATCTTCTGGATAATTTTCTCTTGATTTTCTTCTGCCAAATCCACCAAAAATATCTCCAAAAAAGTCACTGAATCCGCTAAATCCACCAAAATTTCCAAATCCACCAAAACCTGCTTGTGCATTTGGATCAAAAGCATCATGACCATATTGATCATATTGTGCTCTTTTTTCTGGATTTGATAAAACTTCATATGCTTCATTTACTTCTTTAAATTTCTCTTCTGCATCTGTTTCTTTATTTTTATCTGGGTGATATTTCATAGCTAATTTTCTATAAGCTATTTTTATTTCTTTATCCGTTGCGTTTTTATTTATTTCTAATACTTCATAATAATCTCTTTTTTTCATAAATAAAATTTTAGCACATTTTATATTAGAGTGCTAAAATTTTGTATATTATTATTCATCTATATCATCTTTTGATACATCTAAATCTGTATAAACTAAAGTGTGATCGCTAATTTTTAAAATTCAATTTTGTAAGGTATCCTTTGAAGGTTTTTTATCAACTTTTTTCTTTCATTCTTTTTCTTCAATAATATTTTTTTTAAAGACAGAAAATATATCAAATCTTTGAGCGTTAGAAGTTTTTAAATCACCTTTATAAAGGATTTTATCATATGGTTCTGATCATTGTCGAGATCTGCCAAGACTTGTTTCTAAATTTCAATCAAGTAATGTTTTATAACCTGCTTTAATTGTTAAATCAAATGCTTTTGCTCCGTTATTTTCCTTTATATTTGTATCTCCCATAAAGAAAATATCGTTATTTTTGCCATCTTGTAAATCAAATCAATTTAAAACATTTTTTAACTCTTTAGCTTCATTTATTTCAAATTGACCTTGACCGGAATAACCGCTCGCTGCTGGTTCAACACCTCTTTTTTGTCCTGGAGAATCAAAGTGAGAGAATACTACGGTAAAATCATTATGTTTTTGATTTTTAACTCTAAAATGTGCTCCATATGGCGGTCTTGCATAAACAGTTTTTTCTTTTTTATTAAAGTAAGAAGTAAATTCTGGGTTTGGATAAGGAATTCCTAAATAAGGGTTTTTATTGTTTTGATATCCAGCAAATGGAATTGGTTCTAAAAATTTATTTTTATAAACTATACCTATATATTCTTGCTGTGATTCTTTACCTTTACCAAATAATTTAGGACTTAATAAATATTTTCAATCTCCATCAGGATCATATTCTTTTAATTTTTCAATTATTTTAGAAACAGCAAGTTCATTATTTTCATTATCAATTGTAACTTCAGTTAAACCAACTAAGGAAAGATTTTCATGATTAATAATTTTTGCTATTGCTTCATTTTTTCAATCTTGTTTTCCAGTGTGATTTAAAATATTTCAATGACCAATTCTTATTTTATCAAATCATAATTCTTGATTATTATCTGTTTTTTTGTTTAAATCATTATTTTTTTTGTATTCTTTTTGTCCTTTTTCATCGTTACTTGGAATAGAAGAGTTAATATTCTCTTTTGACGGTTGTTCCTGTTGTGTCTGTTTTGTAATAGGTTCTTGATGTGTTTGTTTTGAACCACATGAAGTAAAAACTAAAGGTAAAGAAAGAAAAGAAAATCATTTAATTCATTTTTTCATTTTATCTATTTATAAATAATTCTATTTGAAAACTTGAAATGTATTCTTCTTTAGCAGAAAATAAATCGTAATAAAAGGAAATAAAATTTTCTTCTCTTTCTAATTTTGTCATTTTATAAATGAAATCTAACTCACCATATTCAGTTTTAAAAGGACATACTTTTTCTTTATTTAACTCTAAATTAACAGTTGCATGACTTTGAAAAATATTAACTTTGTTTTTTGAAACTTCAATTCTTATAGCAATATTTGTATTTGGATCTTTAAAAATAAATGCATCAAATTCTTCTCATTTATCTAATTCTAAAGGAGAAATAAATTCAATTACTTTTTTATCATCATCCTTGATAATTGTTGAAACAAATTTTATAGTCATTTTTTCAATCTCTCTTTAATAATGTTTTCTCCAAATAAATAAATACTTTTTGCTAATTCTGGTCCATGTTGTTCAAGAGTGGAAGCAATTCTAATTGGTAAAAATAAATTCTTTCCAGATAATTTTGTTTGTTCTTTTGTTAAATCTATTGCTTTTTGAATATTATCAATTGAAAAATTTAAATTATTTAAATGACTGTAAAAAACAAAAATAACTTCTAAATTTATAGGGTTTTCCTTTATAAATGTTTCTGTTAAATCTTTTGGAAACTTGTAAATTCTTAAATTATTTTTAATTTCATTTAAAGTAGCAGCACTTTGTTTATATGTTTCTACAAATAATTCATTTCAATCAGAATCACTATTTAGTTGTAATTGTTCTTTTAAAATAGTGTTGCTTTGATTTTTCATATATTGTTTAGAAAATCATTCCATTTTCTTAATATCAAATTTTGAAGGAGATTTAGACAATCTATTTTCATCAAATTTTTCAATTAATTCTTTGTGACTTAAGATTTCCTGTGCATCTTCACTTGTTCATCCAAGTAATGCTAAGAAGTTAAAAATAGCTTCAGAAATATAACCTTCATTTTTATAATCTTCAATAAACTGTTTTAAACTTAAATCTCTTTTAGAAAGTTTTTTTCCTTCCATATTAGTAATTATTGTTAAGTGTCCAAATTTTGGTGTTTCTCAACCAAAAGCATCATATACCGCAAGTTGTTTAGGTGTATTTGTAATATGTTCTTCACCTCTTAAAACATGGGTGATTTCCATATCATGATCATCAACTACAACTGCAAAATTATAAGTTGGAAATCCATCAGATTTTTTTATTACTCAATCACCAATATCGTTTGAATTTACAGAAATTTGTCCTCTTACAATATCATTTCAAGCGTAATCTTTATTAGGTTTAAGAGCTAATCTTACTGAATATTCTTTATTTTTTTCTCTTGTTTCTTTTTCTTCTTCAGAAATTTTTAGCCAATTTCTATCATATCTAAAGCTGAAAATTCCTTGTTTTTCTTGTTCTTGTCTTTGTTGATCTAATTCTTCTGAAGTATCATATGCTTTATAAGCAAGGTTTTTAGAAATTAATCAATCTACTAATTCATTGTATCTATCAAGTTTTTCACTTTGTCTGTATTTTCCGTATTTTGAATTAGGATTTATTGGTGATTCATCTGGAATAATACCTAATCATTTTAGATTATTTAATTGTGATTCTTCTCCTCCTTCAACATTTCTCGAAACATCAGTATCTTCAATTCTTAAAACAAATTCTCCACTATAATGCTTAGCAAATAAGTATGAAAATAAAGCTGTTCTTGCTCCACCTATATGGAGATATCCTGTTGGACTTGGTGCATATCTAGTTCTTATTTTTTTCATTGTTTCTCCTTAGTTATTAATTTATAAATAATTATATTTTATTTTTTTAAAAAAATTGAATAAATGCAATAAAACTTCTTTATTTATTTTCAAGATAAAAGCAAACTTCCTTTTTGAAAGTTTGCTAATTTTGATTAATTATTTCAATTCTTATTTAAATAAAAATTTATTGAATATCAAAGAATAAAAGGATAAAAATCTTTATCATTTTTATAAATTTTTGTATCATTAACTTTTATGTAAGATTTTCCAAAGTATAGTCTATTATTAAATCAAAAAGTACAAGTTATTATATTAATAAATTTTTCTTTTTCATCTTTTATTTTTTCATTAAAATCTATTTTGTTTTGATCTATATAATTTAAAAGTTTAAAAGAAATATTTTCCTCTTTTTTGTAAAATTCAACGACTTCATTTTCTTCAAAATAAAAATCTTTACTTAAATATTTTTCAAAATAAACTAAGTCATTTTGATTTACTTCAATTTGATCTCAGTTTGCTTTTTTCTTTTCTTTTTTTAATTTTATTTTATAAACTATAAATGAAATAAAAGTTAAAAACAAAATATAAGCAATAGAAACAATAAATAATATAACATTGATATTAAAAGTTTTAGAATTAAAAAAATCAATAATCAAAAAACCTATTCCAAATATTAAACAAATAATTTCAAAAAATAAATAGATAATATCAAAATAAGAAATTTTTTTATTTGTAATAAGAAATTTTTTTCATAATTTTAAATCTACATTTTTTAAATTAATTATGTTCTTATATCTAATAAAAGTGATTGAAATTGTTAAAATTGTTGCTACAAGAATTGCTAAGAAAGTTATTATATAAGCTATCATTTTTCTCCTTTTTTAATTATAACTATTCTGTTTTTTTGATTAATATCTTTTTTTATTTCTATATTTAAATTTTCAAGAGACTTAAAATAATCTAAATTTCAATCTGAAATTTCAAATATAAGAATTCCTTCCTTTTTTAAAAAAGATTTACCATCATTAATAATTTTTTTATAAAAGTAATTTCCATCTTCTTTTGCAAATAATGCATTGTGATTTTCTCATTCTAAAACAGAGTGATCCAGTTTTATATTTTCAGGTATATATGGGGGATTAGAAATAATTAAATCATACTTTTGATTGGAATCTAATTTTTTAAATAGATTAGATTTAATTACTTTAATTTTTGACGAAAATAAGTGATTTTCCTTTATATTAGTCAAAATTTTACTTATTGCTTTTTCATCATTATCAACTAAAGTTACTTCACAACCTATCTTATCAAAAATAGTTAATCCTATAAAGCCAGAACCTGCACACATATCTAAAACTTTAGAATTTTTATTCAAAAATTTTAAAGATTCATTAATAACTTCTTCTGTTTCATATCTTGGGATTAAAACCTTATCGTCTGTAATTAAAAATTTTAGTCTGTCCATTTGAACAAAACCAATAATTTGTTGAATAGGCATTGAAGTTTTTAATTTATTTTCTTCTTCTTTAGTAATTATTAATGGTAAATTATTTCTTATTTTTTCTCGTAATAAAGATTCTCTTCTTTTACTCAAGTCCTGCATTTTGAATCTTTTCTGCTTGTTCTTCTGCTAATAAAGCTTCGATAATTGGGTTTAATTGACCTGCTATAACATTTTTTAAAGATGTAGAAAAACCAATTCTATGATCTGTTATTCTATCTTGTGGATAATTATAAGTTCTTATCTTTTCACTTCTTGCACCAGAACCAGCTAATTTTCTAAAAGCACCTTCTACTTCTTGTTTTTTTCTAATTTCTAAGTCATAAAGTCTTGATTTTAAAATTTTCATTGCTAATTCTCTGTTGGCTATTTGGCTTCTTCCATCTTGAGAAGTAGCAATAACACCTGTAGGAATGTGTGTTATTCTTACAGCAGAATCTGTTGTATTAACGGATTGACCACCTGCACCAGAAGATCTAAAAGTATCTACTCTAATATCGTTTGGATTAATTTCAATTTCAACATCTTCATCTGCTTCAGGCATTACAGTAACTGTTGCAGTTGAAGTGTGAACTCTACCTTGAGTTTCAGTTTCTGGAATTCTTTGAACTCTATGAACTCCTGACTCAAACTTAAGTTTTGAATATGCTTTTTCACCACTAATTGAAAAAACTATTTGAGTAAAACCTCCAGCTACAGCAAATGTAGAATCAAGAACCTTTACTGTCATATCATTTGAATCAGCTCATTTATTGTACATTTTAAAAAGGTCACCAGCAAAAATGTTTGCTTCATCGCCGCCAGCTGCCCCTCTTATTTCCATAATAACGTTTCTTTCATCATTTTCATCTTTTGGCAATAATAAAATAATAAGTTCTTTTTCTAAAATAGGCATTTGCTCTTCACAGTTTGTTATTTCAGATTTAGCAAAAGCAATAATTTCTGCATCTTTTTCTGCAAGAAGAAATTTAGCTTCTTTTATAGTGTTTTCAAATGCTAAATATTTGTCAAATGTTTCTACTATGTCTTTGATTGAAGAAATTTCTTTAACAATTTGAGTGTATTTTTTTATATCACTCATTGTTTTTTCATCTAATAAAATTTTATTTAATTCATTATATTTTTCTTTAATTGAAATTAGTGATTTATACATTGAAGTTTCCATATTAATTTTAATTATATAAGAAAACTGCTTTTTTAAAAACTTAAAAGGCGAAAATTTAATTATATTTGTAAAGTTAAAGATTTATTAAAAGTTTTAAAATTTTATTTTACTTTGTAAAAACATTTCCAGTTTTAAACATAAAAAACATTTCTATATAAACAAGGACATAACTTTGGTAAGAAACCAAATTTATGTCCTTGTTTAAGCAAGAGTGAGTTGAAAATAGAGAACATTGAACGGAAATATTATGATCTTTATAAAACTTATTTAGAGAATAATAATAAGTAAAATGAAAAAAATCTGATAGTTACAATATATAGCAAGGTGAGTACTAAATTATAGTTATTACTATGAAAGTAGTGATAACTTTTTTTTATTTGAATTTTGTTTATTTTTTAGTTTATTTCTTTTATTAAACATACAAAAAAATAAAAAAATTTTTATAAAAAATAATTTGAATTATAATAATAATTATATATAGGGAGAAGTATGAAAGAAAAAATTAAAGCAGAACTAATGGAAAAAATAAACAATATTGAAATTCAAGAAAAATCTGGTTTAAACTCTTTTTTAGATGAGTATATTGAAAACAAAATTGAAAAAAATAAAAATAAAATTACAAAAGCGTTTAATTATGCTAACGATGATGAGTGATACACAACAAAAGAAGATATTCAATTTTTTATTGATAATGCAAAAATTCCTAAAGATAAAATAATTTGATGTCCTTTCGACTTACCAGATTCTAATTTTGTTACTGTTTTTAAAAAAAACGGTTACAAAGTGATTTCATCTCATATCTTAGAAAACAAAGATTTTTACAGTTATCAACCAGAACATTTTGACATTATTATCAGCAATCCACCTTTTAGAGGTAAATTTAAATTATTGCAAAGATTGTTAGAATTTAACAAACCTTGAGCACTAATTTTTGGAATTCAAGCATTAAATAGTGAAAAATTTTGTAATGAGTTACAAAAATTTGAAAGAGTTCAATATGTCCATTTAAAAAGGAGAATGTGCTTTACAAAAGATTATTTAAATTATGATGTTTTTAATCTAGATAGACCTTCTTTTGCAAGTATGTGAATAGCAAATAAAATGTTTGAAAAAGATATTCAAGTATGAAAAGGAGTAGATTATAAAAAAGATGGAAAAGAATTTATGTAATAAAAGAAAATTTACTATACTTGTCTCAAAGTCTTTATTTTCAAATTTAACCAAAGAAGCGAATAAAGAAGAATCTGACAAACTATATAGTGATATAAAACTTATTTTAAGTCTAGATAAAAAAATTGATATAAATGATGAAGTAGAATGAAAAAATACAGAAGCAAAGTTTCAGGGTTTAGTTATTGAAGAATTAAATGAATTAATTTATTTTACTCAAAAATTAGGAGAAAATGGTAAACCAAAATCTAGAAACACTTATATTATGCAGAATTTTTTGCCAGTTTTGTTGTTTAGTTATGAAAATAATATAAAAAATATTTCTGTATCATTACATCCTTTAGATTTGTTTTTATATATTGAAGAATTCCCAAAAACAATTTTAAAAGATTTTAAAATTTTTAGTACTTTGGGCATAAAAATTAATTATAGTTTAACAGCAAGACAAAAGAATAATTTGAATACTAAATTTGAAAATATAAAACATTTTCAATTAGAAAAAGAAAATTTAAAAAGGCAAAATAAAAGAAATTTATCAAGTTATATTGAGTATGATGAGTTAAAAAAAGAGATTAAACTATATGCTAAATTTGATGGAGCTAATGCATCAGATTCTTTAATCAGTGCAATAGTAATCAATAAAATATTTGAAAAAGATAAAGATATTAAGAGAAAACTTTTAATTTTAAAAACAAACGAAAAATTATTTGAAATTAAGCAAAATTTATTAAAAATTTTAAAACAAAATAATTTTGAAGTAAATAAACAACCAATCTTTTCTCAACCTATTTTTGATATAACCCACTCTGAAGAAGACTTAAAAAGAAATCAACCTCTTTTTAAAGAAAATATAAAAATTTGATATTGTGAAAATAATTTAAATCCAGATAAATGTTTAGTTTGTGGTTATCAATTTTCAGAACATTTAATTTCAGCACACATACATAGAGTTTCGGATGTAAAAAATGAATTTAAAAATAATAAAATTTCTTTCGATGATGCTAATAAATTGATTGTTGAAGGATGTAACGGTTTTTTGCTTTGTCCTACATGTGACAAAGAATTTGAATGAGGAAAAATTTTCTTTGATTTAAATTTATATAAGTTTTTTTCTAATCCAGAAAATAAATATATTACAGAAACTATCAATATAACAACAAACAAAGAAAAATTTGAAGAAAACATTAAAAAACATCTAGTGAGAATTAAAAATTTATCAAAATAAAAGTTGAGTTCCAACTTAATTTTTTTATAAATTTAAAAATTTGGCACTTTTTACTTGTGAGTGCTAAAAAATATGCTATAATGTTTTCATAAATAAAAAAAATCACTTATTAAAAAGGAGAATAAATATGGCAAAAGAAATAGTATTAGGAATAGATTTAGGGACAACTAACTCTGTTGTTTCTATAATTGAAGATAAAAAACCTATAGTTTTAGAAAATCCAAATGGGAAAAGAACAACTCCTTCTGTAGTTTCCTTTAAAAATGGAGATATTATTGTTGGAGAAATTGCAAAAAGACAATTAGAAACAAATCCAGATGCAATTGCTTCTATCAAAAGATTAATGGGGACAAGCAAAACTGTAAAAGCAAATGGAAAAGAATACAAACCAGAAGAAATTTCAGCAATGATTCTTTCTTATTTAAAAGAATATGCAGAGAAAAAAATTGGCAAAAAGGTTTCAAAAGCAGTTATTACTGTTCCTGCTTATTTTGATAACGCAGAACGTGAAGCTACCAAAACAGCTGGAAAAATAGCAGGATTAGATGTTTTAAGAATAATAAATGAACCTACAGCAGCTGCTCTTGCTTTTGGACTTGACAAAACAGATAAAGAATTAAAAGTTCTTGTTTATGACTTAGGAGGAGGAACATTTGACGTTTCTGTTCTTGATTTAGCAGCAGGAACATTCGAAGTACTTTCTACAAGTGGAGACAATAGACTTGGTGGAGATGATTGAGACCATGAAATTGTTAAATGACTTTTAGAAAAAATTAAAAGTGAATATAAATATGATGCCACAAACGACAAAATGGCAATGGCTAGATTAAAAGAAGAAGCAGAAAAAGCAAAAATTTCTCTTTCTGAACAATCAATCACTACAATTTCATTACCATTTTTAGCAGTTTCTGAAAACGGTCCAATAAATGTAGAATTAGAACTAAAAAGATCAGAATTTGAAGCAATGACTGCTTATCTTGTAGATAAAACAAGAAAACCAATTATGGATGCCTTAAAAGAAGCTAAACTGGAAGCTAAAGATTTAGATGAAATTTTATTAGTTGGTGGTTCTACAAGAATCCCTGCTGTTCAAACAATGATTGAACATACATTAGGTAAAAAACCAAATAGAAGCATTAACCCTGATGAAGTTGTAGCAATTGGTGCAGCTATTCAAGGTGGAGTGCTTGCAGGAGAAATTGATGATGTTTTATTATTAGATGTTACTCCTTTAACACTAGGTATTGAAACAATGGGTGGGATTGCAACCCCTTTAATCCCAAGAAACACAACAATTCCAGTAACTAAGTCACAAATTTTCTCAACTGCATCTGATAATCAACCAGAAGTTACAATTTCTGTAGTTCAAGGTGAAAGACAAATGGCTGCAGATAATAAAGTTCTTGGAACATTTAACTTATCAGGAATCGAACCAGCTCCAAGAGGAGTACCACAAATTGAGGTTTCTTTCTCAATCGATGTTAATGGTATTACAAAAGTTACAGCAAAAGACAAAAAAACAAACAAAGAACAAACAATAACAATTCAAAATACATCTACACTATCTGAAGAAGAAATTCAAAAAATGATAAAAGAAGCCGAAGAAAACAGAGAAGCAGATGCAAAGAAAAAAGAAAAAGTAGAAACAACAGTTAGAGCAGAAACTTTAATTTCCCAGTTAGAAAAATCACTAACTGAACAAGGAGATAAAATTGAAGCATCTCAAAAAGAAATGTTAACTAAACAAATTGAAGAATTAAAAACTTTATTAAAAGAAGAAAAAATTGATGAATTAAAAACAAAATTAGACCAAATAGAACAAGCTGCTCAAGCTTTTGCACAACAAAGTGCTAATTCACAAGCAAACGCTTCAAATGAAGATAATGACTCTTTTAAAGCAGATGTTAAGGAGGAATAATTTAAATAGAAAAAGGTAATTTAATACCTTTTTCTATTTTTAATACCTTTAATTAGGGACCGTAACACATTTTGTGTAAAAATTTCTCAATAGCAAATATTTAAACTAAAATATTTATAAGGAAAAATTTTTTTATGACTAAAAAATTAGAAACTGCTAAAAAACTTTATAAAAAAAAACAAACCAAAAACATAAAATTAATTATTTTTCAATAATTCATTAATTGTTTTAAAAGATAAACTTTTTACAATGTTAATTTTATATTTTTTTGGAACAATAGAGAAATTGTATTGAATTTTACTGTTGGATAAATTATAGCTTTCATTTAAATTATAGTTAAAATCCGAATCATTAATTAATGAAAAATCAATAACTTTATTTTCTTCATCAATTTTAGATTTAATTAATACTGATTGTTTTAAACAATTATAATTAGTTTTATATTCTAGTGTTCTATGAATAACAATGCTATTATTTTCAAAAATTTGATCAAATGTTTTATCTTTGAAAAAAATCTTTTCAAATTCTGTTAAAATATCATTTTCGCTTTTTTTAGTTTTGCTATTCTCTTCTGTGTAAAATTCCTTAATAGAAGGAATAATCTTATTTTTAAATTCTTCTTTGTTATTGATAATGTGTATGTCATCATTTAATAAAAGATTATTTGAATTAAGTGAATTATTTTTAAAAATTAAAACATCTAATATAAAAATATTTTGCTCTTTTTGTTTTTGAAATATTAAAGGTCAATAATCTTTAAATAAATCATTTTTAATAAAAAAAATCTCTTTGTATTGAAACTCTTTATATAAATTAAGTAAAATTTTTTTGTTTTCTTCTTCATTTGTTTTAGAAAATATAATTTCTTTATTTTTGTCTGTTTTTATTAACGTAAACCTTTTCTTTTGTGAAACTAAAGATGTTTTTCTTGTAGTTTCTCCACTATCAATTCCAGGCAAATTTAAAACTGATATTTCTAAGATATTAAACTTATCAACTGTATTTTCATCAATTATAAAATTTAAAAAATCATTAGTATATCATAAAGATTCATTTTCTAATAAAATTAAATTGTTTTGTGTTAATTCATTTTCTAATTTATTTCCATTAAGAAAATCTTGTTCAAACATTTTTGTAATTTGTTCTTTGGTTAATCTATTATTTATATTGAATTTATCATATAATTCATTAATTTTACTAAAAATTTTTTCATCAAAATCATCAATAGTTTTTATTATTAATTTTTTTTCATTTAAAAAGTTAAAATTATTTTCTTTGCTTTCAAATAATTTTTCTCTAAATTGATCAAAAATAAAACTATTGTTTGCTTTTATATTTTGTTGATCTTGTTTAATCTTAATGAGATTTTCAAAATAAATTGATTTTACTTTAATTTGCTCAATATATTCTTTTATTTCTTTCTGAGCACAAGAAAATAATGAAAATGTCATCGGAAAACTTAAACTAATTAATATTTTTCTTTTATTTTTTAACCACATAAGTAAATGCTAAATTATCCTCAATTGAATTTTCAAATAAAGAAGATTTATACTTTTTAATAACTAGTCTAAAATTAGACGATTCTGTAACATCATATTCTATCAATTCATCATTTGAATCACTAGAAATAGAACTACTTACTTGTATTCAATTTCCTGAATTATCCATTTTTTCTAAAATTAAATCATAATCAGAAAACTTACTATTATTTTGTCTTGAAAAAGCAGTTTCTTTTTTAAGTTGTAACTCATTTATGTGTTCTTTTTCTCATTTTTCATTTTCAGAATTTATTCTATTTAGTTCTGCTACATTTGCAATAGCACCCCCCAAAGGACCTAAAAATCATCATCAATTTACTTGTGGATTATATTCAACTCTTTTTTCTTCATTTGCTGCAATGCTTGTTTGTGTTAGTGTTATAGGTACTAATATACCAGGTACTGCAGTTATAAATAAAATATTTTTTTTCATTTTTTTTAATACTTTTGATCCTTTTTTAATTTTTGACTTAAATTTATTTAAATCTTTTTAAATTATATCATTTTGCAATGTTTTTTTGGTTATAATATAATAAAAAAATAATTGCTTTTTTTGGACTGCTTTTAAGTTTTAATCATTTTAACTAACAAAAATATTACTTTAATAAAAGTTTTTATATCTGAAAATAATTTACTAGACTTTTTAGGCATTATCTTAGTGCTAATTTAAAAATTACAAAATATTTTGAGTTTTTTATAGAGCAAAACTATTTTTATTTAAACTTTTTATTTAATTTAATTATATTTTAAGCAATTTACTTCTGAAATAATAATAAAAAGTTCAAATTTTTTTATGTTTTTTTGAAAAAAATGATTTTTTTTTAACCAATTATTTATTTTAGGTATATAATTATTTATGGTTGTAATCAACCAAATATTTTCATTTATTAAATTTAAAATTATTGTATTTATTTTTTTATTATTGTTATATTCTTGTTATTAGATTATTTTGTGTATACCCCCTATTATATTTTAGTCTCCTTTCTAAGTTTTTAAATCTTTTAAAGTGTTATTATAATAACTAATCTTAATAATTAAAAATATAAAAAAATTGAAAATCCATTTTGAAAATTATATTACGTTTTCAATATCAAAATCAAGAACAAATTTTCACTGTTTATCTGTTCTTGATTTTTTCTTTTTTTAGATAAATATAAACATTTTTATTTCTTTTTAATGTATAATTTTTATTAAATATAAAAAATTTTATTAAGGAGAAAAATGTCAAAAATTACAAGCATTCACGCTCGTGAAGTGTTAGATTCAAGAGGTAATCCTACTGTTCAAGTAGAAGTTAAAACAGAATTTGGTGGTTTTGGTTCAGCCATTGTTCCATCAGGTGCTTCAACAGGAACAAGAGAAGCTTTAGAATTAAGAGATCAAGATAACGCTTTTGCATCAAATTGATTTGGTGGAAAAGGAGTTATGCAAGCAGTTAAAAACGTTAATGAAAAAATTGCTCCTGTTGTTTTAGGAATGGAAGTTACAGATCAAAGAAAAATAGACTTAGCAATGATTAAATTAGATGGTACTCCATTTAAGAAAAATTTAGGTGCTAATGCTATTCTTGGAGTATCATTAGCTGTTCTTAGAGCTGCAGCAGATGAATTAGAAATTCCTTTATATAAATATATCGGAGGAACAAACGCAAGAAAATTACCAGTTCCAATGTTAAACGTTATTAATGGTGGAGAACACGCATCAAATACCATTGATTTCCAAGAATTTATGGTTATGCCATTAGGAGCAAAAACAATAAGAGAAGCTTTACAAATGGCTAATAAAGTTTTCCACAACTTAGCTAAATTATTAAAAAAAGCGGGACACGGAACACAAGTTGGTGATGAAGGTGGATTTGCTCCTAACTTAAAATCACACGAAGAAGCTTTAGACTTTTTAGTTGAAGCTATTAAAGTTGCAGGATTTACACCAGCAACTAAAGGTGAAAACGCTGTTGCTATTGCTTTAGATGCTGCATCATCAGAATTATATGATTCAAAAACTAAAAAATATACTTTTGGAAAATTAAAAGCAGCTATTGAAGCTAAAAAAGAAGGATTTGCAAGTTTAACTAATAAAGTTGAATTTACAACAGATGAATTAGTAGAATACTATGGAAAATTATTTGCAAAATATCCAATTATTTCTGTAGAAGATGGATTTGCAGAATCAGACTGAGAAGGATTTAAAAAATTTAATCAAAAATTCGGTTCAACTCACCAAATAATGGGAGATGATTTAACAGTTACAAATGCTTCTATTTTATCAGAAGCTATTGCACAAGGTTCAATTAACTCAATTTTAATTAAATTAAATCAAATTGGTTCAGTTTCTGAAACACTTGACACAATTGAATTAGCACATAAAGCAGGATTTACAGCTGTTGTATCACACCGTTCAGGTGAATCAGAAGATACAACAATTGCTGATTTATCAGTTGCAGTAAATGCAGGTCAAATTAAAACCGGTTCTTTATCAAGAACAGATAGAGTTGCAAAATATAATAGATTATTAGCAATTGAAGAAGAATTAGCTGAAGCAGCTGAATACGATGGAGAAAAAACTTTCCACAACTTAAAAAGAAATGTTAAGTAATTAAATTATTTTAATATGCCACAAGATGTAATAAAAATTATTTTTATAGTAATTTGATTATTGATAATATTAAGTTTTATCATTTTAGAACTAGCTACTAATGGAATTTGAGCAGCATTAACAAGTATAAGTGCTATCCCTTCATTAATTATCGCTTTAGCAACTAAAGGTGTTTATTGAAGCATAATAGCTCAAATTCTTACTTTTATTGTTGTTTGAATTATTATCTATTTTTCAACATATAAATTACTTAAAAATAGACTTTATTCTACCAAAATAGGTGTAGAAAGAATTCAAGGTTTAACTAAATCTAAGCCTAACATTTTAATTGAAGATAGTTATGAATATGGAGAAGATACTCAAAATTATGGAAAAATTAAAATTGATGGTAAATTTTATAGAACTATTTCAGTTGAAGGTCAAGGAAAAATAGAGAAAGGAAATTGAGTAAAAGTTAAATTTGTAAAAGGAAATATCCTTTACATAGAAAAAACAACTCAAAAGGAAAATTAGTATGATTTGAATTATTATTGTTTCTGTTCTTGCTATTGCGATAATTATATTATTAATAATAGCTTTAATAAGAAGCATTAGAATTATTCCACAATCTGAGTTTGCTGTAGTTGAAAGACTTGGTAAATATAACAAAACACTTAAAAATGGAATAAATTTCCTTTTACCTTTTGTAGACAGAATTGTTAAAAGAGAAAACTTTAAAGAAAAAGTTTTAGATTTCCCAGAACAAGATGTTATTACTAAAGATAATGCAGGAATAAGAGTTGATACAGTTGTCTTTTTAGAAATTACAGATCCTAAACTCTTTGTTTATGGAGCAGAAAATTCTATGAAAGCCATTGAAAACCTTTGTGCTACAACACTAAGAAATTTACTTGGTGAATTAGAATTAGATGAAGCATTAATTTCAAGAGATACTATCAACTCTCAATTAACATTAATTTTAGATGAAGCGTCTGATTCTTGAGGAATTAAAGTACATAGAGTAGAGATTAAGAATATTATCCCTCCTAAAGAAATTCAATCAGCAATGGAAAAACAAATGAAAGCAGAAAGAGAAAAAAGAGCAAATATTCTTGAAGCAGAAGGAAAAAAAGCTTCTCAAATCCTTCTTGCTGAAGGGCAAAAAGCTGCTAAAATTCTTGAAGCTGAAGCTGATAAACAATCAGAAATTCTAAAAGCTGAAGCTAAAAAAACAGCTGAAGTATTAAAAGCTGAAGCCGATCAAAAAGCAATTGAATTATTAAATCAAACAAATATTACAAAAAATATTCTTACTTTAAAATCTATTGAACAACTTGGAGTTCTAGCTAACGGCCAAGCAACTAAAATTATTTTACCACCTAACTTAGGTGACGTTGCTAAAACAATGAGTGTTGCTTCTGAAATATTTAAAGAAGGTGACAAAAAATAAAAACAAAAATATCAAACTAACAAGTTTGATATTTTTAATTTATTTTTTAAAACTAATTTGATTTGTCAAATGCATCAGAAGCAATACTTACTTTTTCTTTATCAATTTCATTAATATTATTTGTTTTTATATTATTTAATTTAAATGCTTCTTTACTTATTATTAATTTTGATAATGGTTCTACAAAGTGAACTGATGTTATTTTATTTCTTTCAAATGCTGCTTTTGAAATTAACTCCAATTTATTTGATTTAAAATCTAAAGAAGTAATTTCATTGTTAAAAAAGGCTGAAATTCCTATTGATTTTAAATTAGAATTTTCTGAAATAACAAATTTTGAAATTTGATTATTTGCAAATGCTTGCTTTCCAATATAAGTAACTGAATCTGGTAAAATAACTTCTTTTATTTTGTTTGTTTCAAATGCATAATTACCTATTGTTTTTAAAATAGTTGCTTTTGAAAAATCTAATTCTTGCAACTCATAATCTATTTTTGATGTTGGTAATGTTCTATTTGTGAAAGCTGAATCTTCAATTATTTCTAAAGTTGGAGGAAAAATAATTTTTTTAAGATGATAAGAAACGATAACTTGGTTATCAACACCATCTTTTTTTATTGTTTCACTTAATAAAATTTCTCTACTTTTTTCACCAGCAAAAGCTCCTGTGTATATAGTTGTAATGGATTCTTTGCTCAAGTCTAATGTAAAGGTTTTATGTTCTTTATCAAATATAACATTAACAAATTCTCCTTTATCATTTTTCTTATTTACAAGATTCTCTCCTTGTTTGGTATTTGCATTATTGTCGCCACAAGAAACAGCGACGATAGGTAAAACTAATAATGGACTTATAGATAAAAATATTTTTTTCATAGTTTAAATTTTACACTATTATTTTATTTTCCAATTATAATTTAATAATATGTATAATTTAATTTCAAAAAATAAGCCTCAAGGCGATCAACCAAAAGCAATTAAAGAACTTTCCGACGGAATAAAAAATAATAAAAAATACCAAGTCTTACTTGGTGTTACAGGTAGTGGAAAGACTTTTACTATGGCTAATGTTATCAAAGAAACAAATAGACCAGCTCTGATTTTATCACATAACAAAACTTTAGCTTCACAACTCTTTTCAGAGATGAAAAGTTTGTTTCCAGAAAACAAAGTAGAATATTTTGTTTCTCACTTTGACTACTATAGACCAGAATCTTACTTACCAGCTAAAGATGTTTATACGGAAAAATCCAGTAAAACAAACTGAGATTTAGAATCTATGAGAATGTCCACTATCAATGCTTTAGTAACTAGAAGAGACACAATTGTTGTCTCTTCTGTTGCTGCAATTTACGGGGCACTTGATCCAAAAGAATATCAATCTAATCTATTTTATATCGAAGTAGGAATGAAATTAAATAGAAGTGATTTATTTAGAACTTTAGCAAAAATAGGTTATGAAAGAACTGATATTGATTTAGAACCAGGAAAATTTAGAACTAAAGGGGATGTTGTAGAACTTTTTCCTGTATGAACTGAAGAATTAACTATTAGAATTGATTTTTTTGATGATGAAATTGAAAATATAGTCTATCAAGAAAAATTAAGTAAAAAAACTACAAAAAAAGTTAAAAATTTTGTTATTTATCCAGCAAACTCTTATACAGTAACTAATGATACAATTGAAAGAGCTGTTAAAACTATTGAATTAGAATTAGAAGAAAGATTATCTTATTTTGACAAGGAAAATAAATTAGTTGAAAAACAAAGATTAAATGACAGAGTTCGTAATGATATTGACTCACTAAAAGAATTTGGTTTTTGCTCTGGAATAGAAAACTATTCAAGACATATGGATGATAGAAAAGAAGGCGAGAAACCTTATACACTTTTTGATTATTTACCTAAAGACACACTTATCTTTATCGATGAGTCCCATATGACAGTTCCACAACTACAAGCAATGTATAAAGGTGATTATCAAAGAAAAAGAAATCTTGTAGATTATGGTTTTCGTTTGCCTTCCGCTTTAGATAATAGACCTTTAAAATTTGAAGAATTTGAAGAAATAGATAATCAAATTATTTATATTTCAGCTACTCCTTCAGATTATGAAGTTGACAAAACGCACGGAGAAATTACAACACAAATCATAAGACCTACTGGTCTTGTTGATCCAATAATTGAAATTAAATCAACTAAAAATCAATTAGAAACTATGTATAAAGAAATTGATAATCAAATTAAAAATAATGAAAGAGTTATTATCATAACAGGAACCAAAAGAATGGCAGAAGAGTTATCATCTAATTTTAGAGAAAAACACTATAAATCAGCTTATATCCATTCTGAACACAAAACTTTTGAAAGAAATGACATATTAAGAAAATTACGTAAGGGAATTTACGATGTTGTTGTGGGAGTTAATCTATTAAGAGAAGGTATAGATTTACCGGAGGTTTCTTTAATTATGATTCTTGAAGCCGATACCAACTCATTCTCCAGAACAAAAGCTGCACTAATTCAAATGATTGGTAGAGTAGCTAGAAATGATCATGGTAGAGCAATTTTATTTGCTGATTCTATTACAAGTAATATTGTAGCTACTTTAAAAGATAATGAAGAAAAAAGAAAAATTCAAATGGAATATAATAAAAAGAACAACATTATTCCTAAAACTATTATTAAACCTATTTTTGATCCAATTCAATCAGTTGAAACAATTGATGCTTTAGAAAAATCTTCTAAAGTCAAAGATAAAAAAGAAAAAGAAGAAATAATAAAAGCACTAATAAAACAAAAAAATGAATATATTGCTAAAGATGATTTAGAAAAAGCAATTCAAATCAGAGACCTGATTTTAGAGTTGGAATCCGATCTCTAAAATAAAGAAAATTCCTTTATAAAAGAACAAATCTTATATAAAGGAATTTTTTATTTATAAAACTTTAGGATTAGAATTTATTATTATTTCTTCTATTTTTCCAGAAGCTAATTTAATAACTTTATTGCATAATTCAGCAACTGTCGGATCGTGAGAAACCATTACAATTGTGGTTCCATAGGTTTTATTAATATATTGTAATATTTTTAAAACTGCTCTTGATGTTTTTTCATCTAAAGCACCTGTAGGTTCATCAGCAAAAATGATTTCTGCATTTTTTGATAACGCTCTTAAAATGGAAATTCTTTGTTGTTGTCCACCAGACATTTGAGAAGGATATTTATATTTAATTTCTTCTATTTCAAATTCTTTAAAAAGGTTATTAATATTTAAAACTTTCTTTTTATCTTTTTGTAAATATGCACCTGTTTCAACGTTATCATAACCATTTAAGTTTTGCAGTAAATTATAACTTTGAAAAATAAAACTAACATTTTCTCTTCTAAATTTTGTTAATTTTGAATCGTTGTAATATGTCAAATTATTATTTGCAACAATCACTTCACCTTCTGATGCTCTATCTAAACCAGAAATAATGTTTAATAATGTAGATTTTCCTGAACCTGATTTTCCAAATAAAACAGCAAAATCTCCTTTTTCTATTTTTAAAGTAACACCTTTTAAAACAGAAGTTATTATCGAACCAGAAAGATAAGATTTTTTAACATCGAAAATTTCAATGATATTATTTTCTGTATTTTGTGTGATCATATCTTTGTGTTTTTTCTTTGGTTTACTATTTGCTTTTTTGATTTTTTTTATTTCTTTTTTAGTAAGTAAAACTGCATTTTCTTCTTTTATTTTACCTTTTAGTTCTTTCTTATTTTGGTTTTCTGTCATTATTTTCCTTTCAATAAATAAATAGCTTTAATTTTATTTAAATTAATTCAAGCAATAAGAGATGTAAGTCCATAAACAAAGAATAAAATTCCTATTGCAGTTAAAGCATGTCATCATTTTAAAGTAAGTATTAGAGCAATAGAACTAGATGAAACTAAAAACGCATTAAATAAAGCAATAAATCCAATAACTAATGGAATAGCAATAATTGTAGCAACAATTATTAAAGGTAAATAAATTCCAAAAAATAGTTTTATTTTCTCTTTGTTATTGTATCCCAAGATTGAAAATATAGCAATGTTTTTTTCGTTCTCCGTAATTATGATATTTGAAATCATAATTAGAATAACAACAGAAACTAAAAAGAAAATAATAACTATAGATAGTGTTAATTTTGAAACTGTATTAGCAATATTATTAACAAAACCTATTTGAATATCTTTAGCATCTACATTTGTAGAAAGCGAATTATAAACATTTTTAGAATATAAGTCGATGAAATTATTTACACCTTGTTTAATTAAGGTTGCGTTTTCACTCTTAAATTTATCACTTGTAATATTCTTATAGCTTAAATCGATATTTTCAACATCAGTAATTGTTCTTTCTTTAAATGTTAATAATTTTTTGATTAATTCATCACTATAACCATTATTTTTTAATACACCAGGTTGATCATCGCTGTTTGAATATATTTGTGCAAAGGCTGTTTCATATTGTTCTTTTGTCTCAATATTAATTAGGTCTCCACCAAATCAATATCCAGAATTTGCATATAAACCAACAGAACCAATAGTTTGCTCTGGAGTAACATCGTTAGATAAAATACCATTGAATCCATCTTGATCTAGTTCACTTAATCCAGTTAAATGATTTGCTATTTTTCTTGTTGTAACTAACTCACTATTAATGAAAGTATTTATAATACCAACTATTTTAAATTTATATTTTCTAAAGGAATTTCCTTCTAAAATTCTTATATATCTATCAATAGGATTTTTAACTTCTAATTCAATTGTATCACCGAGTTTTAAGTTGTTTTTATTTAAAAATACATAATTAACAGAAATAGGATAAACATCATTAATTACCTGTGTTTTTTCCATTAATTCGATTAAATTAACACCTTTTTCATCTTGGATTGATACATATTTAGAATTGTTATTATAACCATAAATTTTTAAACTGTTTTCTTCATTATAAGAAGTATTAATATATGTGTATTTTTCGTTTGTTTGATTGTTAAATAAAATACCATTAAACGCTATATAAAAATCATTAGAAGGAATTTTTTTATAAGCATCTACTAAGAATTTTCTATATAAATCTCTATGTTGAGAAGTAGTTATTGCTTCTCTATCATATTCTTGAGTTTGAACATTTCATACCATATATCAGAATTTACCACCAGTTGAAACATTTTCATTTTCAATGTATTTAAAATAGTTTTGTGGGTTTGCTTCTGTTCCTACAAATTCAAAGTTGTATTTTTTGCCTGTGATATCAACTTTTTCTACAAAATGAATATCTTGAGTTTTTTCTATTTCTGAAATTGCCATTTTAGAAATTTCTAAAGTTCTTGATCTTTGACTATCAGGCATTGAATTTAAAACTATATCTCAAGGTGAGATGGATAATGATGATTCTACTTGTAATTGAAGTGACGCTCTTGTTAAAATATGGGGATCATTTTCTTTTGGATTACCATTTTTGTCTGAATCACCATTTACAAGAGCTCTACCTGGTTTGAAGTAATTATTTGCTTCAACATTAGATTCAGAAGCAACCCCTAAAGGAACATATAAAAGATTTTCTAATTGATTTTTATCAAAAGTTTGATATTGTCCAGCTTCGATAGTAGGTGTTTCTAAATCTAACTTATACTTATAATTTCTCTTTTGGTATGTTTTATTTACAGTCTCATTAAATACTCCGTTTGAAGAAATTGAGAAAATGGAAATAAAGGCTGTTAAGGTTGTTGAAATCATTAATGAAATTAATTTTCAAAAACTATTTACAGATAATGAAGCAACAAATTTAGTTTTTACATTAGCAAATCTAAATATTTTTAGAAATACCATAGCAAATTTTGAAACATTAATTTCAACTATACCAGACATTAAATCAATTGTTTTTTTTCTTAAAATTCATAAAGCAGATAATATAACTAAAGCTGAAAGTAAGAAAAATGGAAGAATAATGGTTAAAACAAAAGGAATTCATTCAAATGATATACTCTGCGTTGGTAAAGTTCAATAAGATGAAAAGGCGTTTTTTAACACTTGTTGCAATGATAAACCTACTATGTACCCAACAGTTCCACCTATAAAGGTTGTAATGAAAGGGAAGGATATAAATGAGAAAGCTATCATTCAAGAGTTGTAACCTTGTGCTCTTAAAATCCCTAGTACCTTATTTCTTGTAGAAATATATCTTTTTGTAATAAATACGGTAGAAATAATTATTAATATAGACATTAACACAACCATATAAAAGTTAGCATTTGATATAAGTTGAATCAATGAAAAAGCTGTTGAAATTCTTAAACTTCTTTCTGGATTAATAATATCTAATTCATCTTTAGAAAAGACTTTTTTAGTTACTATATTTCCAAAATTAGTAGCTATTTCTCTATTTGTTTTTTCATTAAATTCTTGAACATTTGTTCCTGGTTTTGTTTTAACAAGTAAATAATCTTTTAAAGCACTACCTCTAAAGGATTCACGAGCTCTATCAAAACCTCATTTATTAACATAAACAAGTGCTTGATTTTTAATATTAACTTGTAAATTTTCTTCATTTATTACAGGGAATAAATAATCGATAGTTTGCTCATCACCTACTATTAAAAATTTAGAACCACTTACATTTATTATGTATTTTTCATCTAAACTATTTATTAGTTTTTCTAACTCTATATAACTAGAAGGTAATTTTTCTTTATATATTTCTTTATTGTTTTCATTTAAAAAACTAGAATTTACTTTTGCAACCAAGGAACGAACATCTTTAAATACTAAAAATTTATTTTCTTCTCTTATTATTGTAGAAGCATTAATTAAATCTAAAAAGATTTTATTAATGTTAATATCAAATAAAATGGTGTCTTGATTGTCAATTGAAAATACTTTTTTATTTAAGTAATCTACATAGGAAAGATCTAATGATAAACCTTTAACACTATGATTTTCTAAATGATATTCAAAAAGAGAATCGCTATATAAATTATAAAATCTTCCTTTTATTATATCTCTATAATTATCAGGATTTTCATTAATAATTTTTGAAAAATCAGTTACTCTATTATTTAAAACAAAGGTTAAATTGGAGTTATTTTCTGCATTATCTGTTCCTGCTGGATTCGAGGTAAATCAAGCTGCTACTATTGGGAAAATAACACTAGAATATGTTGATGATACAGTGTCTGATAAACCTAAAGAAGTAAAAACAGCAGATTGAGTTGTAAAATTCTTTCTTAAATTATTTAAAATTTCTCTATTTAAGTCACCTTTAGAAGCAAAATCGTTTAATAAATCAAATGATTTTTGTAAATTAACAAAGTAATTTGTAGCGTCTTTATGATATCTCTCATTTGTTGCAATTTGTGCTAAATTAGAAACTAAAGAAACTTTATTTAAAATAAGTCAATCAGCTAAATCTAAACCTGTAATAGCATTTTTCTTTTTATAAATTTCAGAATCAAATAATTTATTTATTTTATTTTTTCATTCATTAGCATCAGCAGTATTTGGTATGTTTTTAAATAAAGTATCTGCAGAATCAAAAGGTTGTGCTATACCACGTGCTATTGGTTGAATGTCTAGTCCTTTAGAGAAAAATGATCTATTTTCAAAGTTTTTCTTAGAATCATACAATTGTGTTTCCATTAATTCTTTGTATAAATAAGAATTTTGATTTTGTGCTTCTCTAAAAAAGAAATTGAAAACTTCTTTTAATTCCGTTGAACTCAATTGACTATTTTCAGAAACAAATTTAATTCAAAAATCATAAAAAATCAAACTATTTACAGAACTAGAATATTCAGAAGAATAAACAACATTACTTACAATTTCTCTAGCTTTTGGTTTTGCTGTATTAAAGGCTCTGTTACCTTGTGTGTTCTCAATAAAAATCTCATATAAATTATCTGCTAAAGTAGAACTAGTATTTGTATTTTTTATAACAAATGAATTATTTGCTTTAGTGAACTTATTAAAAATAAAAAGTTTTAATGTTTCTTTGAAAATAGAGTTTCTTTGACTTATTTCATCAACATCTTTAATGATATCTTTTCCAAAAAATAAATATCTTTTTATAAAGGAAATTTCCGTATTATCAAATTCTTTATCGATTAAAATTTTATTATCAACTTTATCAGAAAGTTTAATTAATTCTTCAAATTTAGCATATGATAATAACTCTAAATTTTGTAAATCGAACAAGTCAAGTTTTTCAGCATCTTTATCTGGTACTGAATAAGTTATACCTAATGCACCTTCTTTTTTGGTTTTACCAGATAAATTTAATGTTTCTTCTATTGCTCTAAAAAGAGTATGGGTAGTTGCAGAATCTTTAAAAAATGTTGAAATAAATGCAGTTATTAAATTAGATGTTTTAAGAGTTTTAGCAACAAATAAAACTTTTTGTGGATCTTTTGATTCATTTACAAATTTATAATCTTCAAAATAAGTGTTTTCTAAAGAATTTTCTACTATATTTAAAAGTCTATCTTTATCTAAAATAGAAATTATTTTAGTTAAACCTGAATTTATGTTTTTAAAATTTTCAGAAGAATTATTTTTATCTTTATTTGTGTTAATTTTGTCAAAAATATTAACTAAAGAAGTGGTGATTTTTTCTTTTAAAACACTTTCTTTATAAGAATTAATAAGTTTATTGAATAAAATTCCTTTATATTTTTGCTCTGATTTATTATAAGCGGTAGAAAGTAAAGAATCAAAATTAATATTTTTAACTAATATAGTTGCACCTTTTTTAAATACATCAAAATCAACGGATTTAATTAATGGAATAACTAAATCTGAAACACTAAAATAATAATAAGCATGAGTGGAATCGTTTCTCTCTTGTTTATTTCATTTGTTTTCGTATCAATTGTGAATATCAGTTAAAAAAGATTTAAAATCAATTGATAAAATTATTGTTTTTAAACCATCAATAAATTCAATTGGGTTATTTATTATAGTTTTTAACTCTTCTTTTGTATTATCTTTTAAAATATCACTTCAAACATTAATTCCTAAATTAGAAAGAATTTGACCTATTTTATCTATGTTATCAATAAAATAAGTTTTTTGTTCATCTAATGTAGTTCCATTATCTCTAATTTTGTTTTGAATGTTTTCAAGAAAATTATTAAATATTTTGTTTAAAAATTGATCATCATTTTGAATAGTTGCTAAATAAAGTGACTCAAAAATCATTCTTTGCATTAAAGATTGATTATTTTTACCTTTTGTAAAAATATCATAATATTCAGTAACGAAAAAAGCATCTTGAGTTGCAGTTAATAGTTTATCTAATTCATCTACTTTTATGAAGTTTTCTCTAACTAATTCACTATTAACTATTGTTTTTTTAAGACTATCAAAAAGTGTTTTTACTGTTTTTGATGTTTCTATTTCTTTTAGTAAGGCGCTGGAAGGTGCTCTATATATGAAAGGAACATTATAAGTATTTGAAAAGTTTTCATCTGTTTTGTATCAACCATTTTCTCCTACAGAAACTTTTAGACCTAAATGTTTAGATTCCATAAAATTATTTAATTCTGTAAGAGTTAAAAACTCTTTATTATCAACTAAAACTTTAATTCAGGAATCTTGTGTTTTTTCATAAAGAGTATAACCATTTTTTGAATTTCCAACAGCAAAATTCACTGTTTTTTCTTTATTTTCTAAAATTACTACTTTTTCTTTTGAAAAATTTGCAGGAAATAAAGCTAACTTTTGACTAGAAGGAATATCAATAAATTCAATGGTTGGATTTAAGTATTTAGAATCAGGAACAAAACCTTGAAAAATGGCATTTATAATTTCTGCACTATATACAGGATTGAATTCATTTTTATCAAAATTAGGATCAGCATTAATAAATAAGTTACTTTTATGAAAATATTCATTAAAAAGTTTTCCCACTTCTTGCTTGTGGTTTGGATCAAAATATTCTTCATTTATTCCTGCATCAATAAATTGAAAAATTTTGTTTTCTCCTTTTTTTTCATCTATTGCTGTTGTAGTAATAAATCTTCTTCTACCAACTGAATCAACTTCTTTTTCGTTTTTCACATAATCAAAGATTTTGTTTTTTATTGTTGTAGAAACTGCATTTCTAAGTTTTAAATAAGTTAAATCTACTATTTCTTCATTGGATAAAGATGCTAATTGCTGTGAAGTTAAATTTTGAATATTATAATCATTTCCTAAATTTTCAATATCCTTAATTGATGTAGTTTTACCATCGGGTCCTTTTATTAATAAGGTTAAATCATCTTTTAAAAGATTTTGACTAATAATAACAGGTTCTTTATTTGAAACATTTTTAATTATTTGCTTTTCTCAATAATGCAGTTTTTCTATTTTTTTGAATTCTTCAGGGTCATTTTCTTTTAAATTTACTAAATAATTCGAAAAGTTTTTTGAAAAGTTTCCTTTTTCTAGTTCGATATCTAATAAACTAAAATTATGTAAAATAAATTTGGTTTCATAACTCACTCTTGAAACTCATTCATCTTTAAGTTTGTATACATTAGATTTAGAAAATTGGAAAAAATCTGGCAGTGATTTATGAATGTCATTTTTTAAAAATAATTTTTTAATTACAGGAGTTGTATTTTCACTACCATTCATTAAACCATCAGGTTTTAAAACAATATTATAGTTTCAAACTTGTTGAGGAGCCGATCATTTTGCTATGTTATCTCAACTAAATAATTCACTTGTATAATCTTTTTTATAAAATAACTTTCAATTATTGTTATTATCTTTATGAACTCCGATTAATTTTGCTGTTTCATCTTCTGTTAATAAATATAAAATACCATTTCTTTCTCATGAGTTGATTTTAGAAACATCAAAAGTTGCTTCTTTGGTATTTAAATTAATTCCCATTCTATTTATGGAAGATATTATATGATCTTCACCTTGATTATGTAATAAGTAGCCTTCTGAACCGTTACTTGAAATGTTTATAACTTCAGAAATTTTGTATCTTTTGTCTAAAAAAACTGCAGTATTATCCTTGTTTAAGTAATAGGAAATTTCTTTTTCTTTAAATGTTCCATCAGCATTTTTTAAATAAGTTTTAAAAAATTTGCTATCGTTTTTTAAAACTTGAAATTGTTTATTTTTTAAATCAAAATTAAAATCTTTATTATCGATATTATTTATATTTTTATTAACTTCATACTGAAATAAAAAGTCTTGAGCACTTATATAATAATTTGCTTTTTCACCCTTAACTCCTAAATCAGAAAGCAAAATAAATTGTGATTTTATTTGAAAATCTAAAATTTCTGTTATAGTTTTTTGATCCAAAGTGTATTCAATTGGTGTTTCTTTTTTATATCCGTTATCTTTAGCGTTACCACTAAAGTTAACATCTAAATCTATTGTTGAATCATGTAATTTAGAAACTGCATTATATCTATTTATTTGTCTATTAAAAGATTCTTTTACACTAAAAAGTAAAGTAAAAACTCCTGTAGTTAAAAAAAGTAAAATAGATAAACTTATTGTTGTTATTTTATTTTTAGATAAAGATTTAAAAATTTCTTTTAATAATTTAAACATAGTAAATACCTCATTTTTTAATAAAATATAAAAAATTATACTATTTTTTTACTAAAAATAAACTTTTTGAAAATTTTACTACTTTTTATAATATAATACCTTAGCAAATTAATTTAATAAAAAAGAAAGAAGGAAAAATGAAAGTTTTAGTTATAAAAGGTTCTATTTTGTCTGGAGAATCTTCAAATTCAAAATTAATGTCAGATAAATTTGTAGAATTTTATAAAGAAAAAAATCCAACACATGAAATTATTGAATTGGATTTAAATAAAGAAAAAGTAGCTTCTATCTCTTTAAATTCAGAAAATATGAAAACTTTTTGACAAGATGTAGAAGCAATGAAATTAGTTGATTTATTAAAAAGTGTGCAAAAAGTTGTTTTTTCAACTTCAATGATTAATTTTAACTATTCAGCAGTTGTCAAAAACTTTATTGATGCTATTTCAATGGCTAATGTAACTTTTAGTTACAAATACAGCAAAAAAGGAGAAGCAAAAGGTCTTTTAGATCATTTAAAAGTTCAAATTTTAACTTCTCAAGGAGCGCCTGCTGATTGATATCCTTTTGGAAATTTTACAGAAAATTTAAAAGGATTCTGACACTTTTTAGGAGTTCAAGTAGTTGAACCAGTTTGATTAACAGGTACAAAAGTTGAACCTTTTGCTTCTTTAAGTAAAGAAGAAAAAGTTAAAAGTATTGAAGATAAAATCAAAAAAGCTGCATTTGAATTTTAATTATTTTTATATAATATATACATATGAATAGAAAAAAAGTTAAAATAATTCAATTACCAAATAATGTTTTAAGAGAAAAATCAATTGATGTTCCTTGACCATTAACCGAAGAAGATGAACTTCTAGCACAACAAATGATTGATCATATTGACTATTCACAAGTTGAAGGTCAAAAAATGTATAGACCAGGTGTAGGTGTTGCTGCTGTTCAATATGGAATCTTAAAAAATATGTTCTATATTAATGTTAATAATGGACCTGATGATATAGTATTTAGAGATATTATTATAAATCCAAAAATACTTGGTTTTTCTGAAGACAAAATTGCTCTTCATCATGGTGAAGGTTGTTTAAGTGTTAATGAAAAATGACCACATCAAGAAGGTTTTGTTAGAAGAAGAAAAAGAATTAAAGTTGAAGGTTATTCATATTTTAGTAAAGAAAAAAAAATATGAACCGTTTCAGGATATGTTGCAATTGTTTTTCAACATGAACTCGATCACTTACAAGGAAAATTGTTTATTGATCATATTGATAAAAAACAACCTTGAAAAAAAGAAAAAGAACTTGAAACATTATAAGAAAGTTAGCATTTATTTGCTGACTTTTTTTATTTCCCAGTTTAGTTTCAAAATTTCCAAATAATACTGTTTTACAGTGGTTTTCGGGTTTGAATTTATTTTTTTACTTGTTAATTTTAATTTAACAAAAATTAAAATTATTTATTTTCTTTTTCAGAACATTTATATTTTACTCAAACTCATTGACAACTAAAAAACAACATATTCTCAAATAAAAATGAAATTGTAATTATCTGATTTTTTCAGTTGTCTCATCACAATTTAGCTAATCAAATATTTATCAAAATTAGCATAAATCAAAGAACTATAAAAATTAATTTTAGTTTTTTTCTATTTAAAAATTTACAAAGATCACTATGAAATCTTTGATCTTTAATAAAATGATTTTTAATTTTTGGATAAATTTGTTTAATAAAAATTAAAAAAATTATTATGATTACAAAAGGTAAAAAGAGTAAAGCAATGTTAACTATCAATCAAAAGTAGTTAATTAAATTGTTATAAATATAAAAAGTTAATTCAATTAATCCAACTATAAAAGATATAAAAAATAAGATTAACACTATTATATTAATCTTTTTTTTCATTGTTTTTTTCTTCTTCTAATAATCTTTGTTGACTTTCCAAAATAGCTGCGTTTTCTTCTATGATAATTCTTTTCAATTGTTCATCATCCATATCTTTAGGAACAGAAAGGATTTTTCCATCAATAAGTGTTATTTGTTTCATTTGTTGTTGGTATTCATTAGCTATTCTTATTTTTTCTTCTTCCATATCTATGATTGCTTGAATTTCTTCTGGAGATTTCCCTACTTCAATTGTTAAAATTTGTCCGTTAGATAGTTCTATATTCATATACTCTATTTTTCTAGCATATGAATTATTAAATAAATTTAATATTGCTTGATCTGAACTTTCATCAATAAATACTTCAAATTTTTTAGTTGCTTCTTCAGTAAAAATTTGGAATGGATTTTTTTGTGAATATTGAACAAGATTTGCAGATGATCTTAACTTATCAATAATATCAATGTGATTTTGTCATTTTTGATCTAGTGCACCTAGTAAAATTTGTCTTTCTAATTTTACATATTCTTCTTTTAAATTTTCGATCAAGTTAATTCTTAACACGTTAAAATAAATGTCTTTCATTTTTTCTTTTAAATATTCAATCAATTCATCGTAATGGTGTTCACTTATTTCTTTATAAGTAAATTCTACTTTAGAAATTCTGGAAAAATTCTCATTTAAAAATTTTGTTAAAATGTCATATTTTACTTCTTTGTTTGTTTTTAAAATGAAATCAAAATTCATAAAATTATCTACTGATCTTTCAATAATTCTAATGATATAATGATCTAATTCTTCGCTTTCTAAAATGATATCTCTTTGTGTATAAACTAAGTCTCTTTGTTGTCTAATAACATCATCAAAACTTAAAACATTTTTTCTGTTATCGTAGTTTAAACCTTCAATTTTTTTCTGTGCTCTTTGGAAAAATTTATAAATAGCCTTTCCAGGAATAGGATCATCACTATCACTTCCAAAATTTTCTTTAATTTGATCAAATTGAGAAAATCTTGTCATTAATTGATCTTCAATAGAAAGGAAAAAACGGGAATAACCAACATCTCCTTGTCTTCCTGATCTTCCTTTTAATTGATTATCAATTCTTCTAGATTCTGATTTATCTGTTCCAAGAACGTATAATCCACCTTTTTCTAAAGCTTCTGGCGTAGGTTTAATATCAGTTCCACGACCAGCCATATTTGTTGCAATTGTTACTGATCCTACTCGTCCGGCATTAGCAATAATTTCTGCTTCATATTCATTTTGTTTAGCATTTAAAACGGTGTGTGGAATACCTTCTCTAACTAAAAGAGAATGTAAATATTCTGACTCATCAACTTGTGAAGTTCCTACAAGAATAGGTTGTCCCAATTTATATTTTTCTTTTATTTCTTCCACAATTGCTTTATATTTTGCTCTTGCAGAAGGGAAAATTAAATCAGTATCATCAAATCTTTTTATCGGTCTATTAGTTTCAATAACATTTACTCTTGTGTTATAAATATCAATAAATTCTTGTTCTTCAGTTTTGGCAGTCCCTGTCATACCACAAAGTTTTTTAAACATCCTGAAAAAATTTTGATAGGTTATGGTTGCTAAAGTTTTAGTTTCTGGTTCTATTTTAATCATTTCTTTAGCTTGAATAGCTTGCTGTAGTCCTTCTGAATAACTTCTCCCTTCCATGATTCTTCCGGTAAATGTATCTACAAGTTCTATTTTTCCATCTCTAACAATATACTCAACGTCTTTTTTCATTATTTTATGTGCTCTTAAGGCATTTTGAATGCTGTGAACTAATTCTGAATGTTGAATATCATAAAGATTTTCAATGTTAAGAAAATGATTTGCTTTATCTATTCCGTTATCATTTAATTTAACCGCTTTACTTTCTCAATCAATATCAAAATCTTCATCTTTAAGAATTCTTACAAATTGATCGGCAATAAAATAATTATTTCCGCCACTTTTTTCACCACCAGAAATGATCAAAGGAGTTTTAGCTTCATCAATTAAAATAGAATCTACCTCATCTATTAAAGCATAGTTGAGTCCTCTTTGTACTTTAGATTCTTTTTGTGTAACCATATTGTCTCTTAAGTAATCAAAACCTAATTCAGAGTGAATGGAATAAGTAATATCACAAGCATAAGCAGCTTTTTTTGTTAAAGAATCCATCTGTGATTTATTAATTCCAACTGTTAAACCCATTCAATTATGCACTTGACCCATTTCAGTAGCATCACGTTCTGAAAGGTATTCATTAACTGTTGAAACAATTACCCCTTTACCTTCAAGTGCGTTTAAATATACAGGAGCAATAGAAGTAATAGTTTTTCCTTCTCCTGTTTTCATTTCTGCAATTGAACCTTGATCCAATATTAAACCACCCAAAATTTGTACGTCATATGGAAATTTGTTTAACACTCTTTTTGTAGCTTCTCTAACTGCTGCAAAAGCTTCAACCCTGATGTCTTCAAGAGTTTCACCATTTTTTAAACGTTCTTTAAATAATTGTGTTTGATTTTGTAAATCTTCATTACTCATTGAAGAATAAATGGATCTTTTTTCATTTATTTCTTTTAGTAATTTTCTTGCGATTTTCATCTCTGTGGATGTTGAAAAGAATTTTTTAATTTTATGTAACATATTATTTTAAATTTTACTATTTTTATGAAGAAAAAAAAGAAAAAAAGACCAATAGGTCTTATTTTGAAGAAGTTTTTTTAGTTTCTTTTTTAACTGTTTTAGAAACAGGTTTTTTTACTGATGTTTTTGGTTTAGAAGTTTTTGTTTCTTTATTTTCTTCTTTTTTAACTTTAGAAACTATTGTTTTCATTTTTTGTCCAATTTTTCCTGAATTGTATTCAATCAATCTATCGATAACTTTTCTGTTTATGATAGGAATTTGTAATTGGAATTTTGAAACCATTTGTTCAACAGCTTCTGGTATTGTTTTGTAAAGTTTTGCAAACTTTTCATATTCTTTTTTATAATCTTCTTCTGTTGCTTCTAATTTTTCAATTCTTGAAATTTCAGCAAAAATTAATGATGTTTTTAAGTTGTGAATTGCTTCTTTTTCAAATGTGTCATTTAATGTTTTTGTGTCTAATTTAAGTAAATCAGCATATTCTTTAAGTGAAAAACCTTGTTCTTTTAATCTTTCTTCTGTTTTTCTTTGAACTGCCATTTTTTCTTTGTTAATTAAAACTAAAGCTAAAGGAATTGTTGTATTTTCAAAAATTTTGTGAAATACTTTGTGTTGAAAATCAATTTTTGATTTTTCTGTTTTTTCTTCAAGTAAAAGTTTTTTTAGATATTCTTTTAATTGAAAAACTGTATAAACATTTTCAATTTTTAAATCAGAAACAAAAGCATCATCTAATTTTACTTTTTCATATTTTTTAACATCTTTTACATGAATTTTAAATATTGCTGGTTTACCTGCAAAGTTTTTTGCATGGTAATCTTTTGGAAAGGTCACTTTAATTTCTTTTTTGTCACCTTTTACAAAACCAATCATTGATTCTTCAAATCCTTTAATAAAGTTTCCTGAACCGATTTTTAATTCAAAATCTTCTGCTTCTCCACCTTCAAATGGTTCATTGTCAATAAATCCTTTAAAATCAAAAAGAACAACATCTCCATTTTCAATTGCTTTATCAGAACTTATTAAAAGTGAATGAGATTTTACAATTTTATCTACTTCAGAATCAATTTCTTCTTTAGAAACAGTTGGTGCTTCATAAGAAATATCTAATCCTTTGTAGTTAGAAATTTTAAATTCTGGATAAACTGGATATTTAAATTCTATTACTAATTCTTCTTTTGAAACTTTAACTGGATTTAAAAGTGCTTCATCCAATACTTTATCACTTTCTATAATTTGTTCTTTTGCTAAAGAAGCTAATTTAGGAGCTATTGAATTTGCTGCTTCTTGAATTACTTGTCCTTCTGAAATTAAACTTTCAGCTTTTGCTAAAGGAACTTTTCCTTTTCTAAAACCAGGAATTTGTACTGATTTTAATAATTTGTTTTTTGCTTTTTTTTGTGCATCTAATCATTCTTGTTTATCTGCTTCAACTGTTATTACTAATTCTGCAGTTTCAGCTAGCATTTTTCTTTTTGCCATATAAAAAACTCCTCTGTTTTTATTAATAATATATTTAATTATAAAGTATTTTTTTGTATTTTATAATTTTTTATTCTTCTTTTCAAATTTCTATTTTAGGTTCTTCTTTTCTTTTGTTTTCAACAACTTTAAAATATAAGTTATTAATATTAAATTTGAATTTTAAAGTTAATTTTTTGTTTGTTGTTTTCTCTAAAAAAGAACCAATATTTTCATTTTCATTTTCGTCTAAATTTATAGAGAAAAAATCATTAATTTTAGAGATAGATGTAGAATATTTAACCATGATTTTTGAACTTTCTTCCAACTCATAAAAATCTAATTCATCTCTATAATCGTGTTCATCATATATTTCTCCAACTAGTTCTTCCAAAATATCTTCTAAAGTTATTAAACCAATAACTTTTTTATCATCATTACTTTTAGTGATAAAACCTAATTGACTTTTATTTTCTTTCATTTTTTTTCAAGCAACTTTTAATAAAGAATTTGAAGAAATATAAGGAACTTCCACAATATAATCATCTATATTAAAAATTTCTTCATCAGATAAACCGAAAATGTCTTTTAAAAGGATTATACCTACAAATTTTTTATTTTTTTGAACAGGAATACGGGAAAATCCCGTATTTTGGAATATTTCTTTAATTTTTGCTAAGCTATTTTCATAAGAAACATAAGTTATTTTTTTCAATCTAACATAGTGCTTAGTTACTTTTATGGAATCAAAATCTAGTGCATTTCTTGCAAGAATAGATTCTTCTTTTTCTAAAACACCTTCTTTATAACCTAAATCTAAAATGTGTTTAAGTTCATTTTCTGTATTAGTAACTTGATCTGATTTAACGAATTTTGAAATTAAAAAAGTTAATGGTCAAAATAAGTAATGGAAAAATAAAATTAATAAATATGTACACTGTAAAAATTTTATTGGATATTTTCTTGCTAAAATTTTTGGCATCATTTCACCAAAAATAACAATAATAGGAGTCATAACTAAAGTAGAAACAATAATTTCAAAAGTTTCATCTGTTATTCAACTTGAAAACAACGAAGATAAAATTACAGAAGAACCAATATTTACTATGTTGTTTCCTATTAAAATTGTGGATAGTGTAGATGGAAACATCTCATATCTTTTAATTATCACTTTTTTTTGAAAGTGTTTTTTGCTATTTAAATTTTCTTCTAATTTTGCCCTAGAAACAGTTGAATAAGCTGTTTCAGAAGCTGAAAAAAACGCTGAAAGAACTAATAAGAAAATTAAAATTATTATAAATATAATTTTCGACCAACTCATTCTAGTTTGTTTCTCCTTCTTCAAAGAAAAGACCTATTTTTGGATTAAATTGTAATGATAAATCACCAATGGCACCGTTTCTATGCTTTGCAATAATTAATTTTGTTTCTTGAATGTCATAAGGGGAAATTTCCTTTTTATAGTAATTTTCCCTGTATAAAAACGCAACTATATCAGCATCTTGCTCAATTGCTCCAGATTCCCTTAAATCTGAAATTATAGGTCTTTTATCTTCTCTTTTTTCTACGTCCCTGGATAATTGAGATAAAGCAATAACGGGGCAATTAATTTCTCTTGCTAGTTGTTTTAAACTTCTTGAAATTTTAGAAACTTCTAATTGTCTATTGTTAGAACCACCAAGATCTATTAATTGTAAATAATCCACCACTATTAAGTCGATTTTTTTCATTTTATTTAATAATTTTTTTGTTTTTCAAATCATTTCATGAAGTTTAACTCCTGCTGAATCATCAATAAATAAGTTATAATGACTGATTTTTTCATTCAAAGTTGTGGAAATTTTAATTCAATCTACATTAGTTAAAAATTGTGGATTTTTTAAATAATCTCCAGGAACTCCTGACTCAGAAGCTAATATTCTTGTTACCAATTGAGTACTTGGCATTTCTAAAGAAAAGAAAACAACAACATTATTGTTTTGCTCAACAATGTTTTTTGTTAAATTTAATGCAAATGCGGTTTTTCCCATCGCTGGTCTTGCTGCTAAAATAATTAAGTCACCTTTTTGAAAACCTGAAGTAATTTTATCTAAATTACTAAATCCTGTACTAATTCCTTTTAAACTAGTACTATCTTTTCTAGAAAGCAAGTCTTTTAAGATGTTTGCAGCAACATCTCTCATATTTTGAAAATCACTATTTTGAACATTTCTAGTGATTTGAACCATCTTGGATTCAAATTCATTTAAAATATCATCTGCAGTTTTATTTGCTTCTGATAATTGTTGAAAACTTTGTTTTAAAACAATAGATGCTTGTCTTAATGTTGCTTTTTCAACAAGATCATTCATTACTTCTTTAACTGTAGAAAAAACGGGAATTTCGCTTGTATATTCTGCTATTTCAGCTGCTCCACCAAATTCTTCTAGTTTTTTCATTTCATCCAGTTCTTTAATAACTGAAACATAATTTATTTTTTTAGAAGCAAAATATAAATTATTTAATGCTTCAAAAAGAATTTGATTTTTGAAATCGTAAAAATCTTCCTTTTGTAAAAAAGGAATAATTTTTGCTTGATCTTCCTCTGATGATAAAGCATAAGAAAGGATCGACTTCTCTACTTCCTTAGGTAAAAATAAACTTTTACTCATCTTTTTCAACCTTAACTCTTAAATGAGCTATTACTTTTTTGTGTAGTTTAACATTCAATACAGTTAATCCCATACTTACAATATGAACATGCTCTTCTAAAGAATGTTTAGGTAATTTAATGTCCATATCTTCAAGAGCTTTAATAATTTTTTTAGCTGTTATTGAACCATGAACTACATTATTTGTTTCTTTTAATTTGAAGGTTAAAATTATAGCTTGAATTTGATCTCTTAATAATTCAGCTTCTTGAATTTTTTTCTCTTCTTCTTGTTCTAAAATTTCTATTTTTTTATTTAAATATAAAGATGTTTTTTTGTTTACAGGAATAGCTAAACCATTTTTGATTAAAAAGTTTTTTGCATATCCATCGGATACATCTATTACTTCATTAACTTTTCCGTCTTTACAATCTTTAATTATTATTACTTTCATTTTTCACACTCACTATCGCTTGTCTTATATTGTCTACAAATTCTTCTAATGTTTCTGTTGTGCTTTCTGCAGCAGCAGCAGAGAAGTGACCACCACCACCAACTGTTTCTGCAATAATTTGCACATTAGTATTGTTTATACCTCTTGCAGACATTTTAAATCTATCTTTTCCTACTACTTTAGCAACAACAAAAGTTGCTTTTCTTCCTTGGATATTTAACATAAAATCAGCCGCCATAGACACAACATCTAAATCAATTTCTTCTGCTGTATAAGCAAGTAAAAATCCTGGCTTGACTTCTTCTACATTTCTAGTTATCTTATTAATTATATTAAAAATTTCTTCACTTATCTTTAAAGTTTCAATAGATTTAGCACTTTGAGCCCCTCATCTAGTTAAAATTGAAGCTGCATTAAATGTTTTCATAGTTGTTGATTTTTTAAATTGATTAGTATCCATATAAATACCATTTAAAAGCATTTGGGCACTAAAAGGTGAAATTATTCTGTTTTCACCATCTGAATTAAGTGCTATAACCTCTGTTACTATTTCAGATGAAGAAGAAGCAGTGGTTTCAATATAATCATTTCCTTTAGAAAGGAATTCAGGTTTTCCTGAAACCACTCTATGATGGTCAAAAATAAATATTTTTTTCGGATCAGCTGTATTAAAAGCATTTTGATTTTCAATTCTTGTTGCTTCTGCTGTATCTACAATTATTATCATTGTGTTTTTGTTTGTATATTTAGATGCTGTTGAAGGTTTTATGAATATTTTTTTATCTATATATTGAGAATTGGTTTCTAAAAAATGTGTTGTTGTAGAATCAAAAGTTACATTTTGAATATACATTTTCTTTTCTAAATTAAATTTGGTTTTAGCATAATTAATTAAAAATTGACCAAGACCAAACGCAGAACCCACAGCATCTAAATCTGCGTATTTATGCCCATATAAAATGATATTTTCTACTTCTGGATTTTCTAAAACTGCAAGCATTTTTTTAGATACAAAGTTTAGTTCGCTTCTACTTGAATTGGAACTTATTTCACTATTTGAACCATAAACAACAGGTCTAGAACCATATTTAATAGTTGTAATTTGATTCCCACCTCTAGTTTTTGAATAAATTATTGCATCTTTTGCAATTTGATTCAATTTAGAAATTTCATTTGTTCCATGAACAAAACCAACCGATAAAGTTACTTCTTGTTTTGCTTCATAACTAGAATTATTTAAATTAACAACCATTTCATTAAACATAGAAAAGTTTTTTGCTTTTAATTTTGCGAATGTTTCATAACTAGTTACAACTCAAAATTTTCCTTCAATATATTGTCTATAAGAGAAATTATAATTTTTAGATAACTCATCAAGTAAATTAATAACAGATGTTTTTACCTTGAAAAAATCTTCTTCTCCTAATGTAGAAAGTAATAATTGAAAATTATCTATTTCAATTTCTCCAATTACAACTTTATCTTTCTCGTAACTTTTCAAAAGGTTATCATATAAGGTTATATCTCTAATAGAAATAGCGTTTTTATCTCTATATTTTTTAATTGCATATGTATAACCATCTTCAGAAAAAGTAGAACCATCTCCTACTAAATTTTCTTCATTTGCTTTAACTTTATTTTTCAGAACATCATCAATATTTTTTCCTATTCATTTTTTAGAAAACCTTTTTTCTATAAATGAAGAAACTCAAATAATTTTTCCATTTGTTGTATGTAAAACTAAACCTAAATTATTTTCTTCAACAACATCATTAATATATTCATATAAAGAAGATTGAATTTTGGAACTTTTATGCAGAAATACTCATAAAAGTCAACATAAACTTATAGTTGCAACAATTAATCAAAATACAAAAAAACCAAATAAAAGAAATTTGGAAATCAAATTTATTTGATATAAAACAATAAAAATAACTGCAAATAATATCAAATAAAAAACGTTGATTGAAAAGTATATTAAAATCTTTGCTTTTTTACTCATATTATTAAATTATAAAACAAACTATTATTTTAAAAAACATAATTTATATTTTCTTTTTGAAAAACTTTTTTATTTTACTTTATAATTAATAAAATATTTTTGAAAGGTTCTTTATTATGAATAAAAAAACTAAATTTTTGCTTTCTTTTTCTTCTGTTTTATTAGTAAGTACATCTCTTGTTTCTTGTTCTTTTCCTTTTGTTAAAAAAGAAGGAAAAGAAACGATTGAAAATAAAAAACAAGAAATTAATGTAGAAAATCCAAATTTCTCACTTGAAGTCAGTTCTTCTGTTTTAGACAATGCAAAACTAGAAGAAATTAAACAAATATACAAGAAAAATACAGAAAATAGTGATTCTGTGACTGATTTTATTAAAAAAAGAAGTTTTCAAATTGAATATGTAAAAACCTTTGTAGAACTTTATTCTGATGATTCTAGAAGAAAATTTGTAATTTCAAATTTAGAAACCGAATTTGCTACCGGATGAGTTTTAGATAAAGATCCAACAGATGAAAGAGTTTATTATATTGCTACAAATATTCATGCAGCAGCTTTCATAAATAAACCAATAATAAAAACTAATTCTGTAAAACTTTTAAATAATAAAAATGATAATTACTTTTATCAAAATATTTCAGAAGAAGAATTAGATAATTTCAATTCTCAAGGAATTTTCAAACCAAACTACAATGGAGAAATGCCAGAAAATTATTTTAGTTCACATGATATAAGAACTTTATCACTAATTGGTTTAGAAAATTATCCAGAATACAAAAATGATCCTTATGTTATAAATGATGCAGGTAAAAGAACAAAAGAAATTACTGAAAATAGACAAAATGATTTTTATAATTATAAAGATGCTACTTTCAATGAAAATTTTGACGTTTTTAAAGATAAAACCAATATATTTGAATCATTTGAAGTTATTAAACCGCTTAGTTATCAAAGTACTTTTTATAATTATTTTGATCTAAAAAATGGTAAACCTTCAGAAAAAGAATATCTTTCAGGATCAGATTTTGCAGTTATTAAAATAAAACTAAAAGATAATGTGGAAAAACCCGCTTTTTTAAAAGAATATGATAAGTCTCCAACACTAATAAATACTGTAAATACAACTTTAGAAAAAATTGAAGGTGAAAAAGTTTTTTCCTTTGGTTTTCCTGTAAAAATAGATGATTTAGAAAACAATAAGAGTACAAGAGTTACTGAAAAAGTTGATGGATTTAAATTAACCAAAAGCTTTTATAAAAATGGTATTAGCATAATCAATAATATGCCAGTAATCAACCAAGGATTTCAAGACAATGAAAAACTTACAAATAAACCTTTTGATATAGAGAATTCAATTAATAAGGATTCTCCATCTATTGAAACAATATATTTAGCTAATCAAGATTTAGATAACTATGTTAAAGTACCAAAGTCTAATTTGTTTTTTAAAGGAGCATCCGGAGCTGGTGTTTTTAATCAAAATAAACAAGCAGTGGGAATTTTCTTTTCATCTAATGCAGGTTTAAAACATGATGATGAAAATTTTAATACTTTAAATATTCACAGATTACTAGAAAAAGAACAAGATAAAAGCCCTTTGATTTTTTATTTAAAAAATGTAGATCAAAATCACTCTTGACTAAAACAACATTTCAATGAAATTGTTGCTTTTAATAATTCTTTGATAAAAAAATAAAGTAAGTTTTTTGAAATAAAAAATATTATTTTCCAAAAAATAAAAATAATGTAAAATATTATAGTTAAAAATACAAAAAATTATTGTATAATTAAGAAACAAAACATTAAGGAGATAGAATGGCAAATATTAAATCAAAAATAACAAGAATCAAAACAAATGAAAAATCTAGAATAAGAAATAATGCTATTAAATCAAGAGTTCGTGGAGCTATTAAAAAAGCTAAACTAGCTGCAGTGCAAAATGCTACTAATGTAAATGAATTAGTTGCTAAAGCACATAAAGAAATTAATACTGCTGTTTCTAAAGGTGTTTTACACAAAAACAATGGTTCTAGAAAAACTTCAAGACTTGATGCTTTTGTTTCCAAACATTTAAATTTAAATGTTGCTTAATATTGAAATAATTAAACTCCTTAAAGGGAGTTTTTATTTTTTTATAAATAAATTATTATTTTTTTTATATAAGGTAAAATATTATTAATAATTTTGTAAGGTGTAAAAAATGGAAAATAAAATTTATAATATTGATTGTTTAGAATTATTTGAAAAAATGAAAAGAGAAAAAATTTTAGTTGATGCAATAATTACAGATCCTCCATATAATATTAGCAAACAAAATAATTTTAAAACAATAGGAAGAAACGGTATTGATTTCGGATTATGAGATAAAGATTTTGATCAACTAAAATGGATTAATTCAATAAATCCTTTGATTAAACCTGGTGGAAGTATAATTATTTTTAATGATTGAAAAAATTTAGGTATGATTGCTTCTAAGTTAGAAGAAAATGGTTTTTTAGTTAAAGATTTAATAAGATGGATAAAACCAAATCCAATGCCAAGAAACATTTCTAGAAGATATATTGTAGATTTCGAATTAGCTATTTGAGCTATAAAACCTGGTAAAAAATGGACTTTCAATTTCAAAAAAACAGAAGAACAACCTTATCAAAGACCTGAATATAAGTTTTCTGTTGAAAATTCTAAAAAAGTTAGAATCCATCCTACTCAAAAACCATTAAAACTAATTCAAGATTTAATTAATATTCACACCAAGGAAAAGGATTTAATTTTAGATCCTTTTATGGGGAGTGGAACAACAGCAGTTGCCGCTTTATTATCAAATAGAAAATTTCTAGGTTCTGAAATTAATACTGATTATTTTAATAAGTCTGTTAAGAGAATTTCGAAAATGGCGGTAAAAAATGAATAAAAATTTATTTGTAAGATCTCCTTTAAATCATTTAGGAAATAAATTTAGAATTTTAGATCAAATATTTAAACACTTGCCAAAAGATAATGATTATATATTTGTAGATGTCTTCGGTGGAAGTTTTAATGTAGGAATAAACAGTCCTTATAAAAAACTAATTTATAATGAAAAAGATAAAAATCTTTTTGAAATTATAAAATTCCTTTCTAAAAATAATTTTGAAATAATAAATAAATTAATAACAAAAGAATTAAATAAATTTTCTCTTTTTTATAATAAAGAATATAAAAAAAATAAAGAAAAATATTTGATGTTAAGAGAAGAATATAATAAAAATAAAAATCTTGTTTTGTTAATAATTTTAGTTTTCTTTAGTTTTAATTCGGAAATAAGATTTAATAAAGATAATTTATTTAATGTACCAATAGGAAAAAGCGGATATACTGAATTTAGAAAAAATAATCTAAAGTCTTATAATAACAAAATTAAAGAAAAGGATGTTTTATATTTCAATGAAGATTTTGAAAAAATTGTAGAAAAAATTATTTCTACTTTTGATAATAAGATTATATTTTTTTACTTTGATCCTCCATATTTAATTTCAAAAGCAACTTATAATTCAAATTGAAATATTGAAGAAGAAAAAAGATTAATTAAACTTTTAGAAAAAATTAATTCAAAAAATATTAAATTTTTACTTTCTAATTTTTTAGAAAATGGTGAACAAAAAAATTCAATTTTATATAATTTTATAAAAGAAAATAATTTGTTTATCAAAGAAATAAAATCAAATTATAAAAACAGCAATTATCAAAGAAAGGAGAAACAAACTAAAGAAATTTTAGTTTGAAATTATGAATACAAATAATTCTGAAATACTTTGAAAAATAGGCGATACTTCTTGAAGAAAGAAAAATCAAATTGGTTTATATAATTCTGTTTTATCGTTTTTCTTTGACAAAAATTCAGATTCATATAATAGTTTAAATAATTTGGAAAATTTCTGAAAATTTTGTATAAACGAAGGTTTAAAACAAAAAATATCTAATAATATTAATAAAGATTCTGGTTTACTTTTTAAAACTTTAATCAATTTTAATTTAATTAATAAAAATCAAAATATAGAAGTCTTTCCAATGTTAAACGGCAACGGAATTTTTTTCTATAATTTAACAACAGAACAAGAAAATACAAAAGATGTTATAAACGACAATAACAAAGAAAATATTGAAAATTTTTTAGCAATAACAATTAATGAATTTTCCTGAATTTTCTTAATTTTAAAATTTAATTTAAAACAAATTAATGAATGATATATAAATAAATTTCCTTTTTTTGAACTTTTTTCTTCAATAGTTATTAAAAATTATTTGAAAAAAGAAGAATTGGTTAAATTTCATTTATCTGAAGGAAATAAAAAAGAAAAAACTGAAAATGAATGAGAATTTAGAAAACCACCTAAAAATAAAGAATTTTTTATTAAAGTGAAAGAAATTATGAAAACAAAAAATAAAGAAGGTTTATTTATTGCTTTGGAAGAAATGGTAAAAAAATTAAAATCTTCTGAAAAAATTAGAAAAATTTTTAATTTGATTTCTTGGTATGAATTAAAAAGAAAATTTAATAAAGATAATTTGATGTATATTAATAATTATTTTAAAGAAATGAGTTTTTCTGAATTTAATAAAATAACTAAAAAATATTCTGATATTATAACAGCAGAAGATGAATATTTAAGCATTACTAATTATTGACTAGAAAATTTAAATATTTTTAATTTTAATAAAAATAATGAAAATAAGTATATTGAGTTTAAATCAAAAAATATAAAATTTTTGTTTTCGTTTTTGCTTATCAAAAAAAGAGAACAATTTATAAAAATATTAGAAATAACAAATTTAAAAAGTTATTATTTTAATATTATTAAATTAATAGAAGAATTTTTTAGAGAAAATAAATTAGAAAAAATAGCGGAAAACAACGTATTACCTTTTAACTATGAATTTACATTATCTATTTTGAAAAATAAAATGAACTTTGATGAAGTAAAAAATAAATTCACTTATTTAGAAAAAAATATTGCTAAAGTAGATGGACTTAAGCATTCTATTTTATATGAATATTTTATTAATTTATTTATATGATATTCTTTGGATAAAAAATTTAAAGTTAGTAAAAAAATGTCATTTAAAGACTTTGCAAGGACGAAATTAAATTATTATTTTTTTCCAGAATTTACTGCTCCTGGTAATGGACCAGATGGTTTTGCTGAATTGGAACATTTAAACATAATAACAGAAATAACAACACACGATGCCAAATCTTCTTTAATTAAAAATGAAATTGAACCAATTAAAAGACATGCTCTAACTATTTGAAAGCAAAATAATAAAACTACTTTTGTTTTATTCTTTACAAAAAATATTTATAAAAGTTTTTTACAATATTTATTTTTCTCTTTTGATTCCAAAAAAGAATTTATAGATAATAAGAAAAAATGAATGTTAACTAATGAACATATATTTATTAATCCAATATTAATAAATAATTATTTCAATAACATTGAAAATAATTTTAATTCATTATATTCAAAACCTTTAATTAAAAATTTATTTATTAAAAGTAATGTTATTGACAATGACAATTTTGAACATGATGAAAATATTAATTTCTTATATAGTGATGATATAGAAGAAAATAATTAAAAACCCAAAGGAATTTTTTATTTTCTATTTTGATTTTAGCTCAGAAACTTAAAAATATAGAATTTTTATATAAAGATGAAATAGAATAGCGAACATTAATTTAAAAATATATATTAAAAAATAGACAATATTAATTGTCTATTGCTTAATTGTAAGATCAAGTGCACCACTTTAAAGTAAAATTTAAAGTATGGGACACTTGATTTTTTTTGTATAAAAAAAGTGGCCCAAAAAAGTTTTATAACCACTACTTTTTAATTTAAGGACCAATATGAATTATACTACAACCAAACATTATGCTCATTTAAATAGCGAAAAAAGATTTTTAATAGAAAAATTATTTTATGAACAATTTTCAATAAGAAAAATTTCAAAAATTTTAAATGTTAGTCACTCAACTATTTCAAGAGAAATAAAAAGAAATTCTAATAGTTTTGGTTTTTACGATCATAAAGAAGCAGAAATTAAAACAAGAAATAGAGTTTTACATAAAAGATTATTCTTTTTTTATGAAATGAATGAATATAAGGAATTTAATATTCTTTTTAAAAGTCATTATGAAAAAGAAACATGTGGAATTATTATGACATATAACTTAATAAAGAATAACATAAAAGACATAAAAATACCTTCTTTAAGAACGGTTTTTAATTGAATAAACACAGGAAAATGAATTTTAACTCCTAAACATAGATTAAGAAAATTTTATGTAAAAGGAGGAAAAAGAAAAATAGATGTAAGAAAAAGATTAATTGATGCAAAATATGTTTTTCCTATGTGATCTAGACCAAGATCCATAAATTTAAGGGAAGAATTCGGTCATTGAGAAGCAGATTTAGTGATTGGC
>NZ_JBTGVF010000001.1:0-76133 GCF_054343435.1 Mycoplasma sp. 5370 | reverse complement strand
ATTGAGAAATTTTTACACAAAATTTATTACACTTCCGAAAAACGCCGCAACAATTTGCTGCGACGTTATAAAATAATGTTAAGTTTTTGTGTCCATGTTTATTTTTGTGAATAGTCATCTTTAAATGTTTGATCTAAAGAATCTAATGCACTTGTAACTAAATCAAGTTCTTTTTTAATTTCATTGTAATCTTGTGTTGAAGTTATCATTGTTTCATCATAAGAAGAAGCAATTTTTTCTAATTTATGAGAATAAATTGCTAATGCTTCAAGCTGTTTAGAAGATTCTAAATTATAGGAGTTAGAGTATTTTGTTGGTTCTTTCTTATTTTCATTAATATAAACTTCTTTAACTACTTCATTTACAACTTCTTTTTCAATATAAACTGGAACTTCTTTAACTACTTCCTTAACTATTTCTTTTTCGATGTAGACAGGAACTTCTTTAACAACTTCCTTAACCACTTCTTTTTCTACAAATACAGGTTTTTCCTTTTCAACAATAACTTTTTCTGGTTCTTTATCAATAGATTCAAGAATTTTTTTCTTTAAGTTTTCAATTTCTTTTCTTAAAACTTCTTTATCCGAATTACTATCTCTAAGTTTTTCCATTAAAACAGCAATTTCTTTTGCATATGATCCATTTGAACTTTTAAATAATTCTTCAAGATCAGTCATTTGTCTGTTTAATCTTTCTATTTCTCTATCTTTACTTGAAACTTTTCTTTCTGGAATATAGTCATCATTAGCAGGGAAGTATGTTTTATGATCTGCAAGAACTTTGTAATCTGTAATTTCTTTTAAAAATTGATCCGCTTGTTCTTGATTTCTTAATCTAGAATTTGTAAAAATATAAAACTCTTCCATTGCTTCATCATATTTGATATCTCCATCAAATTTTTCAGTGTTTAATTCAAATTCAAAACCATCTGATGTTTTATCCATAATTAATAATCCACCAAAGATTCTTTTTTCTGTTTGGAATCAAATTGCACTTTCATATCCTACTGCTAAGAATCAGTTCATAGCTTCTTTTCTTGTTTTAAATAAAGCTAGTCCTTGTTTTAATTTTGGGTGTTTTAATACTCAAGGGTATGTTTTTGAGAATTTTTTATCAAAATCTCTGTTATATTGGCATAATAAACGTTTCATAATTTTCCTTTTATTTGTTTTATTTTCTTTTTGAATAAAATATAATATTTCATCTAATTTATACTTTTATATTAAATATTTTTAAACTTTATTTAAATTAGTTATTACTTATATTAATCTTGAATTATATAAATAATTTTTAAAAAATTAATTCTTCTTAAGTAACGAAAAACAACTTTAAAATTTCTTTTAAAATCGTTTTTTATAAAATTAAAGACAAGAATAATAAAAAAATTAATAAGAAAATTCTATATATATATATATATATTATAGATATTAAATTTTTGGTTTAATAATTCCTTATATTTTTGTGTTTTCATAACTTATAATATTATACATTAAAAAAGCAAAATATGGGATTTTTACCGTGTAAACAGAAATATTTGAACTAATATTCATTAAAACTAAAGGTTTAGTTTTAATTTTAAATAATTAGATTTTAAAATTTTCAAAATTTCTGTTTGCTTTATTGCATTAAATAATTAAATTTAAATTTACTAAATTAAAAAAAGACATAAATTAGATATCTACATTTATGTCTCTATGAAAATAAATTTATTGAAAATTAATTAATTTATTTAATTAAATAATTCAAGTAATTCTTCTAAATTAAGTTCTGCAGTTGATGAAACTATTTTATCTGCAATACTTCAATTTTCTTTTTCGTTATGTGTGATAGCTACTGTATGAATATTAGCATCTTTTAAACCTTGAACACCGGCAATTGCGTCTTCAAAACCAATTGTTTCTTCTGGTTTTAAATTAAGTCCTTGTGCAGCTTTTAAAAAAATTTCTGGATTTGGTTTTCCTTTAGAAACTGTTGCAGGATCAACGATAAAATCAAAATAATCAAATAATCCAATTTTTCTTAAAATTAATGGAGCATTATAAGAGCTTGAAGCAACTGCTAATTTTAATCCTTTTTCTTTTGCTGTGTTTAAAAATTCTTTAATATTAACTAAAATATCTTTTTGATCAATGTCTGTTTCTAATAATTTTTTATAATATTCATTTTTATTATTAGCCATTGTTACTATTTCTTGTTCACTTAATGAAACATTAAAAAGTTTTAAAATAGCATTTAAAGTATCAATTCTGTTTAATCCTTTTAAAGAACTATTTTGTTCTTCTGTGTAATTTAAACCAATTTTAGCTACTTCATTTTTTCAAGCTTTATAGTGTAATGAAGCGGTTTCTGTTATAACTCCATCTAAGTCAAAAATTAAACCTTTTATCATTTTTCAATAACCTCAAATTTTTGTTTTTTATTAGATATAATTACTGGTTTTTCATTTACATAAACTTCAAGATCGTTACCTGAAAGTTTTTCAATTGTAAAGTCTTTTCTATTAACAGTTACTTTTAATTTAGTATTTTTTACTAATATTGAATAAGTTAATTTTGTTCATTGTTTAGGTAAAATCGGAGCAATAAATACTTTTTTATCTAAAAATCTAAATCCTCCATATCCATAAACAATACTTTGTCAAATTGCTGCCAATGAACCTGCATGCACTCCTGCATCTGCAGAATGAAAATTAGTTCCCATATCAATATTTAAAGAATATTTAAATAATTTATACGCAATGTTCATTTTTCTTAAATCTACAGCTTTAATTGCATAAGTTGTAGGACTTAAAGATGAATCGTGAGTTGTAATAGGTTCATAATAATCAAAGTTTGCTGCAGCTACTTCTTTAGAAAATAGTTCACCTAAAACAAATGTGGAAAGAACAACATCTGCTTGTTTTACAAGTTGAGAACTTAATCTCTTGTGTCCTTCAGTGGTATTAAATAATTTTTTACCTGCATCACCTAATAATTGGAAAGGAGTAACATCAATTAAAGGAAGATTTTTGAACTCATCATTTTCTCATATGATGTTGTTTTCATTTGGTAATTGTTGTACTAAATTATCTCTAACATCTTTCATTAATTCCAAGTCTCATTTATAAGGTAATTTAGCTGCAATTTTATCTAAAATTGCCTGATTTTCCTTTGTATTTGATAATTCTTCTATATAGAAAATAGCTAGTTCTAAGTTTCTTTTAGCAATTAAATTAATAAAGTTATTATTTGTTATGTTACCTTTATATTCATTTGGTCCCATTACATTGCTAATATGATATTCTTTCCCTTTTTTCTCAACTCTAGAAGTTCAGAAAATAGCAGTATCAATAATCATTTCATAACCCATTTGCACCATAAAATCTTTATCATTAGTTACTTGGAAATATTGATCAACAGCAAAAGCAATGTCACCTGGAACGTGAATTTCTTGTTCTCTAGAAGCAATTGGAACTTGTTTTCCTGTAACTACATCAGGTTGCCCTCAATAAGGTGTCATTTCTCCTTCTGTTGGTCAAGCCATTTCTCAAGGATATTGAGCACCAATCATATTTTTTTCTGCAGCTTTTCTTCTTGCTCCTTCAATTCCTTTGTAACGGTATTCTAAAAGATTTCTTGCAACTTCCGGTTTAGTAAATAAATAGTTTGGAACAACGAAAAATTCAGTATCTCAATAACAATGTCCTTGATATCCTTCACCTGTTAATCCTTTTGCTCCTACTGACATATTTGAAGAATGTGTGGGAACAAAAGAATTCATATGATAAATTCCAAATTTTAGTGCTAATGCATCATATTCAGCATCTTTTTCACCTTCAATTTGAACATCAAATTGTTTATAAATTTCATCATATGCTTTCTTATTGTCTTTTACTAAATTCGAAAATTTTAGTGTTTCTAATAAAATACTTAAATTTTTAGCATTTTCTTTAACTTCATCAAAACTTAATATTGGATCTTTATCAACAGAAGTAGAAACTGACATTATTTTTTCTAATCTAAAGTTTTTTTCTGTAGAAATGGTTGTTTTAATTTCGTATCCCACTTGTCTACGAGACATTTTTAAAACATAATCATCATTTCCGCTTTCTAATAATTTTCCATTTAAGTAAGCTTTTACTTTCATATTATGAATCACTCATCTTTGTGATTCATTTGTTTGTTCTTGATATTGTAAAAGTGAAGGAGCAATTAAGATTTTTTTACCTTCATCAAAATGTTGAATTCCATGGTTTGTTGTTTGACCATTAATTAAAGGTAAAATTTTAATTTTTGAAGGTTCTCCACTTATTTGATTAATTTCTATTTCTTGAGCATAAATGTTTTTATTTATTTGTGAAACAACACGCTTAAAAGTTAAAACAAATTTTTTGGATTTTTTAGAAAATTTAATTTCTCTAAAAAGTAATCCGTTTTTTAAATCTAAAGACTTTTTATACTCCATTTTTTTATCGATCATAAAAATTTCATCATCAATATAAATAGAAGTTTGAATTAAGTCAGCTAAGTTAGCAATTTCAGAAACTTCTGTTTTGTCTCCTTGATTAAAAATTCCGTTTACAAAGAAATCTTCTTTGTTAAACACACTTCTTTCTTCATCAACTGCTCTTATTCCTAAATAACCATTACCTTGTGAAAAAATAGACTCTGTTTTTTTAGTTACAAGTGGATCGAAACCTGTTTGACTAATAATAAAATTTTTTGTATCATAAAATAATTTAGCCATTTTATTTTTCTAAGAACATAATAGACTCATACGGTCTTAAAGTATTCTTAATTCCTTTCTTATCTGTATATGAACTAATTAAAATTTCTTTATTTAAAATATTTTTAATATTTATATCTAATTCTTTTTTAGTTAAATTTATCAATGAAATAATTTTGTTATTAAAATCATCAAATCTTTCAATTTGAATAACACCATTATCTAATAATTTCATTTTTGAATTTCCGCTAATTAAAATTTCTTTATATTTTTTTCTTAATTGAATAATTGATTTATAAAAATTTAAAATTGAATCACTTCTTTGTTCTTGTTCAGCAACAGAAGATTCTCTATAATAACCTGATTTTTTAATTCAAGTTTTAGTTCCTTTATTAAATCCAAAGTTTTCAGTTTTATCTCAAACCATCGGTACTCTTGAATTATCTCTACTGTTTATATTGTGAAATCTTGTCATTTCTTGTTCTGTATATAATTTTTGTTCATCAACAAAAATTCTGTAAGCATTTAAAGCATCTACATCTCTGAATTCATGTCTGCAATTAAAAACAGGATTTTTTAGTCCAATTTCTTCTCCATATAAAATTGTTTGGATTCCCTTTAAAGAGAATTGGTAAAGAGCAAATGATTTTGCTGATTCTTTTCAATAAAGATTTTCATCACCTCATCTTGAAATAGATCTAGCTGTATCATGTGATGAACTAAAGTTAGTAATCATATAATTTTTGATTTCAGAATTGTTTTGATATTCAAGAATTGAAGAATTTGCAAAATCATTAGTATTTCAATTTGCATCATAACCATTTCTTCCTGTTTGTTTTCCTCAACCAATTCATCATGAACCAAAATTATAGAAGTTATCTGCTATTTTTTCTTTACCTTTTCCGTATTTTAATGCTGTATCTGGTTGAATTCCAGATGCTTCACCAATAAAGAAAACATCATTTTTTGTTTCATAAATTTTGTTTAAAAATTTTTGTAAATATTGAACCATTTTTGAACCAAATGAATGTTTAAATTTACCCTTATTTATTTCTTTATGAACATGTTGAATAGCGTCTAATCTAAATCCCCTTACCCCTAATTTATATCAAAAATCAATAACATCTACCATAGCATTAATAGTAAATTCTGATTCTCAATTTAAATCCACTTGTTCTTTAGCAAATAAATGGAAATAATATTTATTTAAAGAAGGTACATATTGTCATGCACTACCACCAAAAATTGATTCTTCTTTTCCTGGTTTATCTGTTCAAATGTAATAATTGTGTTCTTGGTTTTTCTCTGATTCAATAGCTTTTAAAAATCATTGATGTTTGTTTGAAGTGTGGTTTAAAACAATATCCATAATTATTTCAATGTTTTTTTCTTTTGCTTTAGAAACCAATTCTTTAAAATCTTCCATTGTTCCAAAAACTGATCATATTTTTTTGTAATCCAAAACATCATAACCTGCATCTGCAAACTCTGTGTCATAAATTGGACAAAGTCAAATTGCATCTACTCCAAGTTCTGATAAATAATCTAGTTTAGAAACAATTCCTTTTAAATCACCGTTTCCGTCATTGTTTGAATCTTTAAAAGATCTTGGGAAAATTTGATATATTACTTTTTCCCCTCATTTTTGTAAATTATCTTTCATTTTTCACTCCATTATTTTGTGTATAATCTCTATTATTTTACTACTAAAATAAAAATAAAAAAATTTTTTTATCATTTTTCAAAAATTCAAATAATATCAAATGTTATATCTTATTTGAGAATAAATAAAAATGCCCTATAATTGGGCATTTGACTAATATTTTTCTCTTATTTTTTCACCATATATAGAATTATAAATATTTTTATTTGTTTTCTAAAATTATAGATGTTTTTGCTGGTACTATATTTTCTTTTTTATCTTTTAAAGATATGTGTCTTGAAGATAAAACTAATTTATATTTATTATAATCAAAATGTTCTGGGTGGTCATTAAAATTATGAATAACTATTGCTTTGTTTGTTTTTTCTTTTACTGAAAAAACAACAAAATTTTCTCTTATTTCTTTATATTTTAATTTTCTATTTATTTCCTTTGCGGTATGTAGTCTAAAATATTTTGTTTTATTTCTAAATTTTAAAAGTTTTTTAAGAAAATCATAAACTTTTTCTTTAATTTTTCTATTTTGAAGATGATTTCATTTTAAACCATTAACGTAGTCTGTTGTTTTGTATGAATTATCAACAACAAAATCATTTTTATCATTTGATAAATTATTATCATTATTTAAAATTTTTAAATATCTATTATCGTGTTGTCCTGATTTATCTAGAGGTTTTGTTTGTAATAATTCTGTTCCTGCTAAAATCAATTGTCTACCTTGTGAAGTTAATTGCATCATTAAAGCTTGATTATATAAATTAATATTTTCGCTAAATGACAAGTTAGAAGTGGTTATTATTTTATCTCAAAGGGTAAAACCATCATGGCAAGCGGCATATTGTAATGTAATATTTGGCTCATTAGCAAAAACTGAATAAGCATCTTTTTCGATAAACTCTGAATTTGGATAATCAAATTTCTGTATATTTCCCGTAATTGAAACAAGAAAATCACTAAACTTACTGTAATTACTGGTTATAAGTCCTTTTTCATTATCTTCTATACTATCAGCACCTTTAATTGCGTTTCTAATAGTGTCATTAAAATAAGCAAACTTAATACTATTGGTATTTACTCCTTTAGTAAAAGAGTTTTCAAATTTTAAATCACTAAAAGGTCATGCTTCTCCGTGTAAAACAATATTTTTATTGATCTTTTTAAGTTCATCTTGCATTTTGCAAAGAGTTGTTTTATCAATAAAAGTTGATAAATCGAATCTAAAGCCATCTACTCCAAAGTATTTAGCAAAATATACTAAAGAATCAATCATCATTTTTCTTACCATTTTTGCTTCACTATTTAGAGCTGGTAAATCAACAGGAAAAACTTCAGAATTATTTCTAAAATAATAATTTGGAGTTATTGTTTCTAATAAATCATTAATCATCATATGGTTAAAAACAACGTCCATTATTATTGCTATACCATTTTTATGTGCTTCATTTACAAAGTGTTTAAATTCTCTTAATCTTGCATAAGGATCCTTAGGATCGGATGAGTATCATCCAGCAATTGAAAAGTAATTTAAAGGATCATAACCTCAGTTATAATTGGTTGTTCATCCTGTTCCTTCATTTTTATTTAAAATGTTTAAGTTTTTATCACTTAATGTATAAATAGATTGAATAGGTAGAAGTTGTAAATGAGTTATTCCTAAATCTTTTAAGTATTCAAAAATATTATTTTCCAAAGCAGCATTAAATGTTCCTAAACGATTCTTAAAGTTATTTTGATCTAAAAGTGAAGTAAAATCTCTAATATGTAATTCATAAATTAAAGGATCAACACCATTATTTAAATTAGTTTTTAAAGGGATAGTTTCTATTTCTTCAACTAATGTTTTTTCTCAATCAACAATTACAGCTAAAGGGATTTTTTGAGTTGTTCCTTCTCAATCAAAAGGTGCAAAAACTTTAGCATATGGATCAAAAATATATTCAAAAGGTTGATCTTTAGTTCTTTTTATTTTAAATAAATAATAATATCCTTCATAAATTTCAGAAATTTTTCCTGTTCATAAATCATTATTTCTTTTGCAACCGATTGTAGTAATCTTTTGCATTCTTTCATTTTTATTAAATATTTCAACATAAACTTCAGCCACATCTGGTATTCAAATTCTAAAAAAGAAGAAGTTATCTTTTTTAAAAATTCCTTGCGAACTTATTTTTTTAGAAACTCTTTCATCAATTCTTTGTACATTTTTATTTACAATTTCATAATTTCCTTTATATTCCATCATTTTTCCTCTTTTTTGATTTTAATATAATTATATTTTATAACATTTTTAAAATTTTTTAAAATTTAATGTATGATATTTGTTATATTAAATATAATATCAGCAAAATAAAATACCAAATTAATGGTATTTTAATTTTTATTGTTCTTCACCATCTTGAATCATTTCTTTTGCTTTTGCAAGTTCAACACTAAAGAATGATGTAACACCACGTTTTTGCATAGTTGCTCCAAATAAGTGGTCTACTTTAGTCATTGTTCCGTGACGGTGAGTAATAACTATAAATTGTGTTTTTTCTTTTAATGACTGTAAAAATTCTGCATAACGAATAACATTAGCTTCGTCAAGTGCTGCTTCTACTTCGTCCAAAATACATAATGGAATAGGTTTAGCTTTAATTATTGCAAATAATAAGGAAATTGCAATAATTGCTTTTTCTCCACCTGAAAACAGTTTTAAATTTTTAACTGATTTACCTGGTGGTTGAGCTATGATATCAATTCCTGTTTCTAAAATATTTTGTGGATCTGTATATTGGATTTGTGCATCTCCACCACCAAACATTGTTTGAAATACAAATCTAAACTCATTATTAACAATGTTAACAGTTTCTTGAATTTTATTAACAATGATTTTATCCATTTCACTAATAGCTTCAAGAATTGTGTTTTTAGCATCATTTAATTCTTCTTCATTATCTTTTAAGTTTGTGAATCTTTCTTCAACTTCTTCACACTCTTCTATAGAATCCAAATTAACATTTCCTAATTGTTTTATTTCTTCTTTTAAAGCATTAACAAGAGTTCTGGCATTTTCAATTTCCATTTCAAGTTTGAAATTATTTTGTGCAGTTTCTAAAGTTAATTGATAATGTTCTGTTAATCTTCTTTGACTTTCAGTTAAAACCATTTCAACTTTATTTTTATCATTTTCATGCTGAGCATTTACTTTACTTAATTCATAAAGTTCTTTTTCAACTTCATTTTTTTGATTAATATAAGGTAAAAGTTCGTTTGCAAGAGAAGCAATTCTTGTTTTTTTAATTCTAAGATTTGCTGCCATCTCGTTTTTTTGGTTTGTTAATTCAACAAGATTATTACTAATTTCATCTGTTTTTGAAATTTCAAGAGCTTCAGAACTTACTGATTCATATTTTGCTCTTAAAAAATCGTATTTATCTGTTAAATCTACTCTTTTTTGTTTTGTGTTAGCAAGTTCATTTTTTCATTCATTAATTGTAGAAATTAATTCTTCTTTTTTATTTTTTAATTCTACTTCTTTTTGTTCAAACTCTTCTTTTTTCTTTAATAATAAAGGAATTATTTTCTTTAATTCATTAATGTTATCATCAAGTTGCATTAAACTATTATCTGTTTCTTCTTTTGCTCCACCTGAAATAACTCCACCAACTCTAATAATGTCTCCATCTAGCGATACAACCATATATTTAAGTTGTAAAAGTTTGGATAATTTATTGGCATCTTCAATGGTTTTTGCTACAACTATATTACCAAGTAAAAAGTCTCTTAGTTTGAAAAATTCTTTATCTGTGTCAACAAGTTCTGAAGCAATTGCAACAAATCCAGGTTGTGTTTGTAAAGCAACTTTGTGTTCTTGTTTCATTTCTTTAGGTTGTATAGATGCTAAAGGAATGAAAGTAGCCTTACCACCATTATTTTCTTTTAAAAAGTTAACTGCTTTAACTGCTGTTTCAGGAACATCAACAACAATGTGTTGCAATGCACTTTTAAGAATTGCTTCAATTGCTGGTGCAAATTCTTTTTCAGCTTTTATTAAGTCAAAAACTGTTCCTTTGAATCCTTTACCAAATAAAGTTTTGTTTTCAACAATAGTTTTTGTACCTTTAAATAAATTGGTTTTATTGTTTTTGTGCTCTTCTAAAATTCTTAATTTAGTTTTAGCACTTTCGTGTTTATTGTATGAAGAATTTTTTTCAGAAGCCACTCTATAAAGTTCTTTTTCGATATTTGTTAATTCATTTGAACTTTGAGAAATAGTTTCTTCTGTTTTTTGTTCTGAACTACGGAAATGCCCGATTCTTGCGTGGATTTCTGCAATTTCTTCTTTTAAACTAGCGATTTGTTCTTCTGGAGTTGCTTTAATATCTCCATTAATAATATCTTGTCTTCTTTGTGTTATTTTTGATTGTCTTAGTTCTAATTGATGGATTTCATTTTCAACTTTAGTTAAATCATTTTGTAATTGATCTGCTTCTGTTTCTAATTTTAATTTTTGATTAGTATTTTCATTGATTGTAGTTGAATATAAAGATAATTTTGATTCTAAATCATCTCTTTTTTCGATTATATTAGTTAATTCTTGTTTTAAAAATCCCATTTTATCTGTAAAAAACTTAAGATCTTCAACAAGAAGACCAACTTCTACAGATTTTAATTCAGCTGATTTTTCAATAAAAATTTTTGCTTTTTCAGCTTGTTTTTTTAATGGAATTAATCTTTTTTCAAGTTCAGCAATAATTGTTCTAACTTTATCCAAAGCTTCTTCAGTTGTTTCTAATTTTCTTAATGCTTCAACTTTTCTAGCTTTATATTTTGAAGTTCCTGCAGCTTCTTCAATAATACCTCTTCTATGTTCTGGTGAAGCTTCAGCAATATCACTAATTGTTCCTTGAGAAATAATCGCTAATGATGATTTGGAAATCCCAGATTCCATAGCAATTTCTTTAATGTCTTTAAATCTTGCTAATTCTCCATTGATATAATACTCATTTCCGCCTTTTCCTCTGTGTAAAACCCTAGAAATGGTGAAAATATCATGTGGAACAGAAACTGCTTTATCACTATTATCAAAGGTTAAAATAACTTCTGCTTTGTCTAATTCTTTTACCGTCTTAGAACCAGCAAAAATTACATCCTCCATACTATCTCCCCTAAGGGCTTTAGAAGATTGTTCTCCTAATACTCATCTAATAGCATCGTTGATGTTAGATTTACCTGAACCATTTGGACCAACAATTCCAACAACTCCACCATCAAAATTTAAAACCACTTTATCAGCAAATGATTTAAAACCTTGTGCTTCAACTTTTATTAATTTCATAATTACCTCTTTTTAAAAGTACTCAATGCATCTTTAGCTGCTGCTATTTCTGCATTTTTCTTATTTTTTCCTTTTCCTTTTCCAAAAATTTTACCATCATAATGTAATTCAGCATAAAATTCTTCGCCTATTTTTTGAACCCTGTATTCTCCAGGATGTTTTGTTATCGATTGTAAAATTTCTTGAAATTCAGATTTAGGATCTTTCTTTATTTCTAAAATCGATTTGTTTATAGTTTTGTATAAAGTTTTTTCAAGAAATTTTTCTAAAACTTTATCTCCTTGATCTAAATAGATAGCCGCTACTAAGGCTTCAAATAAATCAGCATTCGTTTTTTTATTATTAAGAATTTCCATAGCTCCTTTAGAAATTCTTAATAATTCATTTAATTTTAATTCAAAAGACAACAATGAAAGTGAATTTGTATCAACAATTTGCGATCTTTTAATTGTTGCTTCTCCTTCATTAAAATTCTTATACTTTTGATAAATATAATATGTACTTTTAAAATTTATTAGTGAATCACCAAGAAATTCTAAAAGTTCATAATTTTTTTCATTTTTATGTTCATTTGTAAATGATTTATGCGTAAAAGCCTGTATAAAAAGTTTTAAATCATTAGGTATTATATTAATGCTTTTTAAAAATTCTTCAACTTTTTTCACTTTAAGCAATAGCCTCTTTAGTTTTTTCTAAAACATCACTTTCAATTGCTATTTTTATTTGATTAAGAGCTCCTAAAAATGCTTTTGCATCTGATGAACCATGTGATTTAATTACTATTCCGTTTAAACCGATTACTCAAGCTGCTCCTACATTTCTATAATCAAATCTTTCTTTTACTTCTTTAAATGCTCTTTTCAAAAATAAAGCAAAAATCTTTCTAAAAAGTTTTTTGGTTAATTTTTCTTTTAATAATTTAGAAAAATTTAAAACCGTTCCCTCCATTGTTTTTAGTGTTATGTTACCTGCATAACCATCAGCTAGCGCGATGTCAATATCTCCTTTTAAAAGATCTCTTGTTTCTATAAAACCTTTATAATTAAGATTTTGATTTGATTTTAATAAAAAGTTAGCATCTTTGTGATAATCATAGCCTTTATAATCTTCAGTTCCTATATTAATCAAACCAATTTTTGGTGATTTAACTTTAAATAAATTTTCATAAAAGATGCTTGAAATAATTCCTCACTGAACAAAGTATTCTGGTTTTACAATTAAATTAGCACCTGAATCTAAAAGCAAGAAGTATTTATTTTCAATTAATGTTGGAATCATTGGCATAAATGCTGCTCTTGCAACATTAGTGAGTCTTTTAATTTTTAAAGTAGCCATCCCTAAATAAGTACCGGAATCTCCAGCAGATAAAACTGCTTTTGCTTGATTTTGTGCCACTAAATCTAAAGCAACTGACATACTTGTAGTTTGTTTAGAAACTTCACGCATATTGTTCTCATTTGCTTTAGCAACATTAATCTCGTTGATTATTTCTATTTGATTGTTTTTTATATATTTGTTTTTTAGAAATTTTAAAATTTCCTTTTCACCTCCTATTAAAAAGATTTTATAATCACTATTTTCATCTAAAAATTGACTAACAGCAACTATTTTTTCTTTTAAAGGTGTATCTGTTCCAAGTAAATCAAAAGCAATTGTTTTCATTATTCAACTCCTATTAAGTAATGATAAATTTTTTGTTGTCCATTTTTTATTTCTACTTCTACATCATACCTAGACTCAATGTAATTTAAAACTTCATTAGCATCACTTTTTGTAGAATCTGTTCCGTAGTAAATGGTAACAATTTCAGTGCTGCTTTTAATTAAAGATTCAATAACTTTTTTAGCAGCATCGTTGTAACTAGAAGCTGTTGCAATAATTTTTCCATTTGCTATTGCTAAATAATCACCTTCTTTAATTTTGATTCCATTCATTGTAGTTTCTCTGCTTGCAATCGTTACTTCTCCTGTGCTTACGCTTTTAATTGCATCTTCCATAAGCTCTTTATTATCATCTCAATCTGATTCTTCATTAAAGTTTAAAGAAGCACTTATTCCTTGAATTTGTGTTTTAGTTGGAATTATAATAACCTTTTTATCTTGAATGGTTTGAACAGCTTGTTGAGCACTTAAAATAATATTAGAATTGTTTGGTAAAATAAAAACTGTTTCAGCATTTATAGAATTAATAGCTTGAATGATGTCGTTTGTTGAAGGATTATTTGTTTGTCCTCCTTCAATAATAAAGTGAACACCGTTTTCTTTCATTACATTTATAATTCCCTGACCTGTGTTACATGAAACTAAACCAGATTTGTATTTTTTTTCTGTATTTTTAGTATCATTTGCAATATTTTTAGATTCATTTGCTTGAATAGTCATATTTTCGGATTTGATTTTAATAAATTCACCATATTTTTGAGCAGCATTTAAAAGCATTCCTGGTTTTAAAACATGACCGTGAATTTTTACTCAATCTTCATCTTGAACTACAACTAATGAAGTAGCCATTTTGGAAATTTCATTAACGATTTTATCTTTAGAAAATGTTTTAGGGTTTTTTAATTCAATAATGAATTCAGTACAGTATCCAAATTCACCTTCATAAATTTCTGTATCACTAACAAAATCAGAAATATTGACTTGTTCATCACTTAATTCAACTGGTTCATTGATTGTTAATTTGTACATCCCTTCTAAAATTAAACGAAGTCCTTCACCACCTGAATCATTAACACCAACTTCTTTTAAAACCGGTAATAAGTTTCTTGTGTTGTTACAACTAATTTTAGATTGTTCAACTGCAATTTTAAAAATTTCACTAATGTTAGTTGAAGGAGTAATTGTTTGTTCTAATTTTTCAGTAACTTCTCTTATTACTGTTAAAATGGTTCCTTCAACCGGTTTTAAAACTGAAGAGTATGCTTTAGAAGTAGCACTACGAAATCCTTCAATTAACTCAAAACTATTAATTTCTTTCTTATTAGCAAATGAATCGGCAAAACCTCTAAATATTTGAGAAACAATAACCCCAGAATTTCCTCTAGCTCCAAGTAACATATTTCTTGATATTTTTTGTGAAATTTCATCAATTCTAGTACTTTTTGTTTCTAAAATATTCTTAACTCCTGCAGAAATTGTAGTAGCCATATTGCTACCTGTATCACCATCTGGAACAGGGAAAACATTTAATGCATTTATTTTTTCTTTAGAATTAGCTAAATTGTTAGCACCTGAAATTAACATTTTTGCATATAATTCACCATTTAAAATTTTCATATTACTTAATCCCCTTTATATGAATATTTAAAGTTTCTAATTTTAGTTCGTTTTTTTGTAAGTGGTATTCAATAACTGATTTTATTTCTTCAACTGCAGTTTTAACACTAACAGAAAATAACAAAATTATGGCTAAATTAATTTTTAAGCCATTATTTCCTTTAATAATAAAAATTGATTTTTCTCACTCTTCTCTTTTGAGAGCTTTAGCTAAAACATTTGCTTCAGTATTAATATTACAAAAACCATAAATTCCTGGTATTAAAGAAATTTTTTCTAAAAGTTGGTTTCTTAATTCTTCAACCATTTTCACCTCTTTAAAATAGATAACTATAAATATTTTAAATTATATAACATTTTATTCTTTTTAAACAGTAAAAAAAAGAAAAAAACGTTTATTTTTGAGTAAAATAAATTTTAAATTTTGAAAAAATCTAATAATAATTTTTCAAAATATTGACTTTCTATTTCTGAAAAATTAAAATAATTTATTTTTCCTTCCATTTTTTCTAATAAAAAATCGGCATTTTTACTTCAAAATGGTCCGTCAGTTATTAAAATAAAAGCTACTTTATTATTTTTTAATTCTTATTTCTATTTATATAACTATCTATTATTTCTATAGGTTTTGAACCGCTATTAAAAAAGAAATTCACTTCAATATTAATCATTTTATCATTTTTCAGAAGAAGAAAATCTCCTATTTTATGCATATCATTTATATTCTGAACATTCTTAAAATTTTGCTGTTGAAATAGGATTATGTTGTTTTTATCACAAATTAATTTCAAAGAATCAAAGCACCTTTTTTCAAATCAACTGCCACTTCTATTTTTTCTTCCATTAGAATCTAAGCCTACTAAAATACCTAAAACATAATCAATTACACTATTTTGTAAAAAATCCAAAAATAACTTTTTTAATCCTGTTTTATGGAAAAATAATAGAAATTTTTCTATTTCATAGTCTGATAATTTATTGTCAAAATTGAAATTAAAACATTCAGTTTTAATATCTTCATCAATTATTTCTAAATTGATTTTTGTCTTTGTAAAAAGTTCTCTTTCTTTTTTACTTAAAGCAATAAGCAATGGGAAAACTTTAATAACTTCTGGATTTTGTTTTAAAATCATTTTGAATGTTTGATCAAAATTCTTGTTTTTTATTAAAATATCTAATTTATCTAAAAAAGGTAAATAAATTTTGTAGTCTTTTATATTTTCTCAATTAACAAAGAAAGAATAATTTCTATTTGTTTTGAGTAAATTCTTTTTAAATTGTTCTATTCTATTCATAAATTAATAATTTGTTATTATTATTTCTTCTCCTGTTCTTTTATTTTTATCTCTATTAATTAACCTTTTTACTTTGATTATTTCTTTATTAAAATCCTTATATAATTCATTTATTAAATCCGTATTATGGTTAGTTAACATTATATAGCAACCTTTTTTGTCCAAAACTTTTACAACTTGAGATAATCTAATGTGTTCTTCTTTATCAAATCCTGCTTCTGTATAAGAATCAAAAGATTTATTTTCTAAAGAATCATATGGACTATCTATGAAAATAAAATCTCCTTTTTTTGCTTTTTCTAAAACTGTTGCAAAATCAAAATTCATAATTTCTGTTTTTTTATTCAAAAAATTAGAAATATTGACTATATTTTCTTTAGAAAAAGAAGAAAAATTTTCTTTTCCATTAAAGGGGACATTGAATTCTCCTTTAGAATTAACTCTATATAAACCATTAAAACATCTTTTATTTAAATAAATAAAAAATGTTGCTAATTCTACATCAAATTCTTTATTTTTAATTTTTTCATTATATTTTTCTCTAATTAAATAGTAATCACCTTTTGTTATAAAGGTTTTATCTAATTTTTCAAGATTAGATATAACTAAATCTGGATTTTCTTTTATTTGAATATAAGCATTTATTAAAGAACTATTGATGTCATTAATAAAATATTTCTTTGCTTCAATAGAAAAAAGAACAGCACCACCACCAACAAAAGGTTCAAAATATCTATTTATTGTTTTTGGTAATTTTTCTTGTATTTTTTCTATAATCTACCTTTTTCCGCCTGCTCATTTAACAAAAGGAATAGTCTTAGTTTTTGTTTTATCCATTGTATTATTTTTATTTTCCATCTTTTTCTCTTTCTCTTATTATTGTAAGCATTTTAGAAGCAATTTTTTGAATTACAGTTACTGTCATTGCATTTCCTGCTTGTGAAAGGAGTTTATTATTATTTAAGTTCATTTTTTTAGCTTTTTCAACTATTTCTTTTGGAAAAACTTGCAAAAGCAAAGCTTCATAACCATTAAGTTTTTTAATTTGCTTATTTTGTATGTATAATAAACCGTGTCTCCCTTTTCTTAAAGTAGGAAATATTTCATTGTATTTTCTTAAATCTGATTGTCTTGTATCAATTACAGTATTTTCTCATTTTAATATATCATTAATTGAATATAAATTTTGATTATAAGGATTACCTAAATATTTTAAAAAAGTTTTATTATTTGTTTCAAGTATATTAGTATTATTTTTATCAATAAAATTATTAAAATTATATATTTTCTCTTTTTCTTGTGGAAATTCAAAATTTAAAATGTTTAAATTGTTTTTAAAACCTACAATATATATTCTTTCTCTAGAATGTGGTATACCAAAATCTTTAGTATTTAAAACTTTGTAAAAAATGTTGTAACCAGCATTTTGTAACTCATTTTTTATAATTTCAAAAGTTTTTCCTTTATCATGATTTATTAAACCTTTAACATTTTCCAAAATAAAATATTTTGTTTGTTTTTCTTTTAAAATTCTAATAATATGATAAATTATTTGACCTCTTTCATCTTCTAAACCTTCTCTTTTACCTACTATAGAAAAAGTTTGACAAGGAAAACCTGCAATCACAAAATCAAAATCTGGCAAATCTCTTGCTTTAATTTTAGTTAAGTCTCCAAAATTTTTATCATCATTAAATAGTAATTTATATGTTTCAGCTGTATTTTCTTCTATTTCTGAATGTCCTATGCATTGTAATCCATTTAATTCTAATCCCAGTCTGCCTCCACCTATTCCAGAACATAAATCCAAAAATTTCATAGATGTTTCTCCTTTATAATTTTATTATTGTTGTTTTGTATTTTTAATTCTATTGATTTTTTTAACACTAATTTCTATTATTATTTTACTTTATTTTAAAGTTTATTTATTAAAAACAAATAAAAAAATAGATGCATTTTTCAATGCATCTATTAAGAATAATTATTATAATGAAGATAATAATTTTAATACTCTTACATATTGGTTTACATATGATGATTCATTATCGTATCATGTGTAAATTTTGTAAAGATTTTTTCCATCAACTGTTAATACTTTTGTTAAAGTTGCATCGAAAATTGATCCTTCTGTTGCTCCAATAATGTCTGAAGAAACGATTGGTTCATCTGTATAACCAAATGATTCACTTGAATGTGATTTCATAACTGAGTTAATTTCTTCTGCTGTTGCATCTTTTTTAAGTTCAACTACTAAATCAACAAATGATCCTGTAATTGTTGGAACTCTTAAAGCAATACCGTCTAATTTTCCTTTTAATGAAGGAACTACTAATCCAATAGCTTTTGCTGCTCCTGTTGAAGAAGGAACGATGTTAATAGCTGCAGCTCTTGCTCTTCTTAAGTCTGAGTGAGGTGCATCTTGTAATCTTTGATCTGCTGTATAAGCGTGAATTGTTGACATGTATCCACGTTCAATTCCAAAGTGTTTATCTAAAAAGTGAACAACTGGTGCTAAAGCGTTTGTTGTACATGAAGCTGCTGAAACAACTTTGTCATCTTTTGTTAAAATGTCGTGGTTAACATTGTAAACTATAGTTTTTAAATCTCCTGAAGCTGGTGCAGAAATTAATACTTTTTTAGCTCCTGCTGTTAAGTGTTTTTCAGATCCTTCTTTTGAAGTAAAGAATCCAGTTGATTCAACAACAACATCAATACCTAAATCTTTTCAAGGTAATAATTCTGGGTTTCTTTCAGCTAAAATTTTAATTTCTTTTCCATCAACTACTAAGTTTCCGTTTTTAACTTCTACTGTTCCTTCAAATCTTCCGTGAGCTGAATCGTATTTTAGTAAGTGTGCTAATGTTTTAGCATCTGTTAAGTCGTTAATAGCAACAACTTCTAAATCATTTTTATGTAATTTGTGAATTGCTCTGAAAACTAATCTACCAATTCTACCAAATCCATTTATAGCAATTTTTTTCATTTTATACCTTTCTTTAAAAATAAATGTATTTTTACTTTTGTTTTTAAAATTATTTATTTCCTTTAAATTATATTACAAATTAAAAAAAGATTATTTATTTTTATTTAATAGTAAAATCCAAGATTTAAAGTTATTATGAATTGAATAATTTTTCTTCAAGTTTTGAGTCTCTGTATTTTTCTAATCACCTACTAGTGTTTGTATTATTTAAATCATTTAAATCTATGCTAATACGATATTCTTGTTTGTTATTATTATTGTTTTTGTTGATAACTCCATGTGCACTATGTCCTAAAATTTTAATTTCTTCTTCCATTTCTTCTTTGGTTAATAAAAATAGAAAATTATTTTTATAAAACAAATCATCTATAAAAACACATAAATAATAATCTAATTCATGGTGTAATCTGATTTGGACAATATTTAAAATATTGCCATTTGCAGAAGGAGTGGAACATTTTATTTCATAATAAAGGTTGTCTTTATCTTTTGAATCACCTTTTTCTAACTTCGGTGATATCTTTTCAAATTCAAACTTTTTTTTCTATAAAAGTTTGTTGTAAGGTGGATTTACTTTGTGGACTCAAAACAGAGATAATAAAAAAATATTTAATAGAACTTGTGATATCTTCTAATTTTTGCTCATCAATACTTTCTTTATTTACATATTTGTTAAAATTATTTATTCTTATTTTATAACTTTCAATAACTTTGAAAATGTCTTTAATTTCTTTACTCACGTGTTTTTTTCCTTTCATTTCAAGCGATTATTATTTCATCTTGATTTATTCAATAATTACCACCATTTATTGATGATTTAGGTTTAAAAACTAATTTTCTAAATTCGTTTTTAATTAGTTCAATATCATAATTTTCTTTTACTTTTATATAATGTTCAGATTTTGAATTTGTCACTTCTTGTAATGATTTAATTTTTGCAGAATTTCCATTTATAGTAAAATCAGCTTCTTGGCTTCCTCTTGGTAAAAAAGTAAATTCTTTTGGAATAATTGTAGGTTTTTTCTTTCTTAAATCTTTTTGTTTATTTTCTGTCATTTTTGTTCAAACAAAAAACGTACAAGGAACGTGATATACTTCTTTTTGTTCTTGATTATAAACAAAAAAAGAATTTTTCGGTAATTCTCATTCTGTAACTAATTTCCACTCTTTTGGAAATAAACTAGTTGATTGATTAGTTATTTTACTAAAGGTATTAGGTAAAATAAATGCAATTGTTGAAGCATTTAAATCTATTGAATGTTTGATAAATTTTTTAGCTAAAGATGATCTATAACCAAAAGGCGGATTCCCTATAATTAAAATTTTTTCAGTATTTGGTTTATTGATTTTGACACAAAAAAAATCTTGTTTAATGATATTGCTGTTTTTAGGCTCAATATCATAAGCAATAACATTATTTAACAAATCACTAAAACTACCTTCTCCAGCTGAAGGTTCAATTATAATACTATATTGCTCTAAATTATCAATTTTAGAGATACATTTTTTAGCAATTGCCTTTTTTGTATAAAATTGATCAAGTTTTATTTGCATATTCTTATTTTACTATATTTCAGATATGATTAAGAAAATAAAAAAAACCATTTTTTAAATTTCTTAAATTTTAAGATAACTTAAAAAATGGGGCGGATGACGGGGATCGAACCCGCGTATGTCGGAGCCACAACCCGATGCGTTAGCCACTTCGCCACATCCGCCATAATTATTAATATTATACAATAATATCGTTTTTTGCCAAACAATTTTATAAATTATTAATCTTCATTAAAAGAAAATAAAAGTTTCTTTAGTTTTAAAAATAAAAAAGAAATTAATATATAATAATATTATGGATTTTACTAAAATATTTATTTTTCAAAAAACACTTGATTCTAAATTTGAAGAATCAATAAAACAAAGAAATGTTTCAATGGATGTTTTGGAGTGACATAAGCAAGTGACTTTGGCAATAATTGTCGAAATTGCTGAATTTGCAAATGAATTGCAATCATTCAAATATTGAAAACAAAATAGAAATATTAATAATGAAAAATTATTAGAAGAATGAGCTGACATAATTCATTTTTTAAGTTCATGTGCTAATAATTTAAATTTAAATCCTATAATTAAAAAAACAGCAGTTTCAGCTGATATTAACATCCAATTGCAAAATGTTTTTAAAGCTGCAATTGATTTTCAAACAGAGTTTAACTCAACAAATTTATCAACTCTTTTTAGCTTAATTCTTGGTTTTTTAGATATTTTAAATATTAAAGAAGAAATGCTAATTAATGCTTACTTTAAAAAAGCAGAAATTAATTTAAAAAGAATTAAAGAAAAATATTAAATTATGGTATAATACATATTAGTGGTTCCGTAGCTCAGCAGGATAGAGCACAAGCCTTCTAAGCTTGTTGTCAGAGGTTCGAATCCTCTCGGGATCGCCATTTTTTTATTCTTTTTTTTATAAATTAAAATAAGGACTCTAATCCTTATTTTTTTACTATTCAAAAATTTGTATTGTCTGAAATTTCTAAAATTTTTTTATTTTCTTGAAAATTTTCATTACGACTTATGATATCTAAAATTTCAAAATTTTGATTTTCAAGAATTGTTTTTAATTCATTTTTAGAATATAAGTGTAAAAAATCACAGATTTTGTCTTCATTTTTGAAAATAAAATCACCATATTTTTCAAATCTAAATTCCTTTTTACATTCTTCTATAAAGTTTTTATAATATTCTAAATATTCTACTTCTTCTCTATCATGACAAGAAAAAATGAACATTCCATTTTCTTTTAAAACTCTAAATACTTCTTTTAAAGCGTTTAATCTTGATTTTTCACTTGGTATTCCAGGTCAACCATTAAAGGAAAATAAAACATAATCAAAAGAATTATCTTTAAAAGATAATCTCGATGCATCTTCTACTTTAAATTCAATATTATATTTTTTAGATAAATTAATTTCTTTTGCTTTTTCTATCATATTTTGTGAAATATCAATGGCAGTTATATTTTTATAACCTAGTTCATAAAGAGCAAATGTTGTTCTACCAACACCACAACCTAAATCTAAAATTTTTAATTCTTTATTTGGAAAATATTTATCAATTAAAAATTTTTCTGATTCTCACAATCCTATTTCTTGAAAGTCTTTTTTATATCTTTCAACTGTTTTTCTTTCTTGAAAAACTTTTTTATTATTTAAGTTCATTTAAATTAAATTCAATTAAGTCTTTTGTTCAGTGTATTTCTTGATCTGAAAAAGTAATGGATCTTAAGTCATTAATAGAACTGGAAACAAAAGGAAAAATCTTTAATTCAAGTTGCATTATTATTTTATTTTCTTCAGAGTTAGTTTCTTTAAATACATAAAAGTCAACATTTTCAATAATCTCTTTTGTAATTGATGTTATAAAAGGATATATTGAAGTTTTATCTTTTCTTGCTATAAACTTAGTTGCTCTTGGTAAATTATCTCAGTTGTTATAGATTTTTTCTTTTTCTTTATCATAAACAGCAATTAACAATTTATTAAATATAGCATTTTTTAGTGTATCTTTTTCTTGGTTTGTAATAGAAAGTGTTATTTTTTGTTTTTCATTAGTTATATTCATATTACTAATGCTATTTTCAATTTTGGATTTTAATTTATACTTATTAATTATTTCTATTGCTTCATTTTCAAGTAAATAAACTGAAAAGGGATTAGAAATTAAATTACCATTTTGATTTTTTTCAAATTTTCTAAATCCTGAAAATTCAAAATATTTATGATAAGAATCTGTAACTCCTGTATTATTATCAATTTGTTTAATAGAGACTTCAACTTGCATAGTCCCTTCTAAATCGTTAGCAGATACCCCAACAACTTCATAATTATATTTTGGTTTAGTTGAATCTTCGTGTTTTTCAAAAAATAAAGTACTTAATGAAGGATTTAAAACAATATTTTTATCTTTGAAAAGTTGTTTTAAATTTTCTTTATTTCCTGAACCTAAATATTCATAATTTAAAGTGAAATCATCAGTTGTTGATGAATTTTGCAATTCTCTAAAACTATCAATATTTGAATTATATTGTAGCATTGAAGCAACTAAAGAAGGAAATAATTTTAGTACGCTTGAGCCATTTAAATCTTTTTTTGTTAAAAAGTTTTCTCTTTCATCAACTGTATTTGTTGAATTAGTTTTAAATCCTTGTAAAGATATGGCGATGTTTTTATCTTGATGATTTTTAATAAAAATTAAAACTAAATCACTAATTTTTCCTGCTGAATTATTAATTTTATCTACATTTGGAAAAATAACTCTTATCTTATATTCTTCTTGTAATTCTCATTTAATTGAAATGTTTTGAGCAATTAAATCAGGAGCATCTTTATATTTATAATAAAAAGAAAGTGCATCTAATTGTTTATTTCTTTCTGTTACTTCTAGTGTTGTTGGAAAATCTTTTAAAGATGCAAAAACATCTGTATTTTGCTGTTTATTGTTGTTTTCATCGTTGTTTAAAGTGTTATTAGAAGAATTATTATTTCCTGCTTGTGTATTGGAATTTGTATTTGTTGAAGTATTTATATTTTCACTTGGATTTGTGATTTTTGGTTGTTCCGGTTTTATTGAATCTTCATTTGTTGTTTTTTCAGTTTTATTTTGTCCACATGCTACTAAAGATAAAGTAATAGGCGATAAAACTATAAATGATTTTCAAAATTTAAAATGATTTTTATTTTTTTTCATAATTATTATTTTATCACTTTTAAAGTAATAAAAAAGCAAACCATTTTTTGGCTTGCTTTAAATTTAACGTTTTGATTTGTCATATGGTTGTCCAACTGCAGCTGGAGCAATAGCTCTTTTCGATGTAAATATTAAAATAAATATTGTAATCAAGAATGGTGTAGCTGTAATTAAGAAACCATATTGACTTGCAGCTGCTAACACTCCTGTGCTTGATGCTTGTAATGTTAAAGCTGTTCCGTAAATTAATGAGAAGATTATAGTTACAAAGAAGATTCATGATGTTCTTCATCTACCCATAATTAAAATAGTAAGAGCTAAGAATCCAAATCCACCAGCATTTCCTGTAAAACTAATTCCTTTTCATTGATAGAAGATTCCTCCTCCAAGTCCTGCAAGTAATCCAGAAATAATTAATCCTTGTCATTTGTAGAAATTAACATTAATTCCAGCAACATCTGCTGCTTGTGGATTTTCTCCGATAGCTTTTAGTCTTAAACCTCATTTTGTTTTATTTAATGTTATTAGTGCAACAAGAAATATAACTAATATTAAAACTAATTTAAGAGAAACAATATTTTTGAGATTTGCGAATGAATCTTGAGATCATGCTAATTCTTGTGTATATTGCGGGAATTTATTAGCATCTCCAAAAGTTCTTAAGAAAAAAATACTTAATGCAGGAGCTAATAAGTTTATTGCAACCCCTGAAATAATATGATCTCCTTTTAATTTAATGGTAACAAAACCATGCAATAATGCAAATAAAGCGGTTGCCAATGAAGAAATTATTAATAATGGTATTTGCATTCAAGCACTTTCTACTTTAAATAAATAATTAAGTAATCCATAAACAGTAGCACCAATTATTAACATTCCTTCAATTCCGATATTAACAATTCCAACTCTTTCACTGAACATTCCAGAAAGTGCTGAAAAACCAAGAATAACAAACAGTAAAACTGATGAAACTAAAATTATTGAAAATATTGCCATTTTATATTACCTCAATTCTAATTCATTTGTGTTCGTTTTTCATATTTTGAACAATTAAATCTTTTTCTTTGGTGTATTGAGCTTTTAATTCAACTCTATTTGCCTTGTATTGGTCTTTTAAAACTTTTAAGTCATAAAAACCAAGTTCAGAAAGTTGTTTGTTAATTTCTCTTCTTTTTTCAGATAATTCTCTAAATAACTCAATTTTTTGCTCTTCATTAATGTCTTTTTGATTCATAGCTTTTTTAAAAAAATCAGATTTAAGTTCATTTTGAAGAACTTTTCATTGTATTTTGTTTGGTTCGTTTGTTAATTCGATTATTTTAACAGATAATTTATTGTTTTTTCTCATGATTTTTTTACTAAATCAATATGCTTTAAATATACTAATTTTATGTTCTTTTGATAAATTGGATAATTTATTTAAAAATCTTGTATTAATTAATAATTCTTTTTCAAGATGTTTAATATATTCATTAATTGTAGCATTTTTACTTAATGGGTTGTTATTTTTAAAGTTTATAAATTCTTGAATATATTCTGCTTTTGCTTTTTTAAATACATAAGGTTTTTCTTTATGTAAATTTTGCAAGTGTTTAATATAATCATTTAAAATTTCTAATCTTTTACTTCATAACTCAATTGTTTCTGAAGAATTATTTTTATTTTTTATTTGTTTTTTGATTTTTGATCTTAGTTGTTTATATTCATAAATTTTTCTATTTTCATGATAGAAATAATGGCTTTTAACTAAGAAAACAAATTTAATAAATTTAGAAACTGGTTTAAATTTAAAGAAAATTACAGCGATAGCAGCAAAATAAATGATTAGTCCTGAAATCATTTGAACAGCTTGTGCATCTAATTTTGGATTTAAAATTTGAATATTATCTGAACCAACTGTTAAAAGTGAATAGAATATTGCTGTGAAAATAATTCCTATAGGTGAATTATAAGCAAGCAAGGAAACTGCTATTGCATCAAATCCTAAAGGTTCGGGAGATGAAAGTATAGGTAGATTTTGTCTTGAGAAAACAAATCAAAGAAATCCTGCTATTCCTGCTAAAACTGCTGAAACGCTTAAAATAGATATAATTAATAATTTTTCATTTGTTCCAGAATATTTAGAAGCATTTTTGTTAAATCCAGTCATTTTAATTTTATAACCAATAGGTGTTTTTTTGATTATAAATCAAACTGTTATAGCAAAAATAAATGATAGTCCTAATAAAATTCCTGCAAATGCTTGTGAATTAAAGAAATCATTTTCAAAAATTATTTTTTTAGATATTGGTAAATCTGTTAAACCTGGAGGTAAAGTAAAAGGAAGACCTTGAATTTTCCCAACAAGTAATTGATAAGCAATATAGTAAATAATTCAATTTAATAAAATTGTTGAAATAACTTCATTTATGTTAAAGAATGCTTTTAGTAATCCAGCAATCATCCCTACAAAAACTGCTGCAACTAATCCTGCTAAAAGTCCAACTATTAAATGTCATCCTTTAACAACTATTTCGGTATTACTGGTTGAACCTAAATAACTTACCACAACAAAACAAACAAGACCTGAAGCCATCATTTGACCTGGTATTCCTATATTGAACATCGATGCTTTAAATCCAACACCAACAGCAACCGATGCAAATATAAATACTGAAATAGTAATTAAGAATCTATAAATAAACTCTTCTTTTAATGAAGAATTTATAATTTGATAATAAATTTCAAACGGATTAGAACCTAAAGATGCAATAAAGATAGAAGCAATTATCATTCCAAAGAATAATGCTCATAAAGAACTAAATATTTTCTTTCTTGCATTTGTATTATCTTCTTCAAAAAAGAAGTTTGAAAATCTTTTAAATAAAGATATTTTCTTTTCTTCTACTTTATTCATTGTGTACTCCTGCCATTAATAATCCTATTTCGTTTCTTGTAATATTTTTTACATCTCTTTTGTCTGAAACTTTTCCTTTGTTAATAACTACTACTGAATCTGCTAAAGCAAAAATTTCATCTAATTCGTAAGATATTAGTAAAATAGTTTTACCTGCTGCTTTTTCTTGTAGTATTTTGTTATGAATAATGTTAATTGCTCCAACATCTAATCCACGAGTTGGTTGAACAATGATAATAAAATTATGTTCAGTTAACATCTCACGACCAACAATTGCTTTTTGTTGGTTTCCACCTGATAATGATCTAGCTTTGGATTTTCCATCTCTTCCACCACGAACATCATATTCAGTTTGTATTTCTTTATAAAAATTGTGAATTTTTTTAGTTGATAAAATTCCTAAATTTTTAAATAATTTATCTTTTAGTCTTCTAATTATTGAATTATCTCCAATTGTAAAATCTAAAACTAAACCATATTTATGTCTATCACCTGGAATATATGAAATTCCTTCTTCTTTCTTTTTACTTACAGACATATGAGTGATATCTTTTTCAAGAATTTGACCTTTTTCATCTTCTTTATAAAGGATAACGTTACCATGTGAAGGTTTTAACATCCCTGAAGCAACAAATTCAATTTCTTCTTGTCCGTTACCTTCAACTCCAGCAATTGCTAGAATTTCACCTTTATTGATTGTAAATGAAACGTCTTGAATTCCTTTTAGATGTTTGGCACTAACGTTTCTAAACTCAAAACCAACTTTTGTAAAGTTGTTTTCAGTGTTGTTTTTGGGCATTACTACCTTTTTACCAACCATTGCTTCTGAAATTTCTGAAATTGAAACATTTTTTAAAGAATTAAAGTGTCCAACAACTTCTCCGTGTCTAATAACGGTTGCTTCATCAGAAACTGATTTAACTTCATTTAATTTATGAGAAATAAAAATAATTGTTTTTCCATTTTCTCTAAAGATTTTCATTGTTTCTAATAAACCTTCAATTTCTTGTGGGTTTAGAACCGCAGTAGGTTCATCAAACACAAGAATTTCAGCATCACGGTAAAGCATTTTCATAATTTCTACTTTTTGTTGTGTAGAAACAGTAGCATCACCTGTTTTTTGATTTAAATCAAAATTTAAATTATATTTTTTTTGTATAGTTTGTATTTTTTGAATTGCTAATTTTTTATCTAAAAAACCTCTATGTGTAAATTCATCACCTAAAATAATGTTTTCTAAATTAGTATATGCATCAACAAGTTTAAAATGTTGATGAACCATACCAATTCCTAAATCATTAGCTTGGTTAGGATCTTTAATATACATACTGTGACCATTTATTTTAATTTGACCACTTGTAGGTGTATAAAGACCGAATAGAATTGACATTAAAGTACTTTTTCCAGCACCATTTTCACCAATTAAAGCATGAATGGTACCTTTTTTGATTTTAATATTAATGTTCTTATTGGCAATTATTGTTCCAAATTCTTTTGTAACATTAATAAATTCAATTGCATTTTCTACTTTATTAACTGTATTTTCCATTTTTCTCTTTCCCATATAATTTTAACAAATAAACAAATAAAAAAATAACATAAAAGTTATTTTTTTATTTTAATCTAATTGTTATAGTAGATTATTGGATTGTTTTAATAAGATTATGAACCTTGGTGTGCTGTGTTATTAGCAGGTTGAGAAGCAGTGTTACTTCCTTGTGATTGACTTCCTTCTTCACTTGTACCTGAAGTTGGAGTAGTTTGCCCTGAAGGAGTTCCTGTTCCCGATTGAGTCCCTGCCCCATCAGCTTGTCCAGAACCATTTTGTGTTCCAGTTGTTGAACCAGCTGCATTTCCTCCAGCAGGATTTTGTGGGTTGTTATTTGCCCCCCCCCTGTGGTGCTCCTGCTCCATCTGCTGGTGGAGTAGGTTGTTCTGCTGTTGCTGCTTTTCCTGTTTGTTTGTTAATTTCTGCAGCTAATTTATCTAATTCAGTTTGGTTAGTTGCTGCACCTGCTGGGTCCATTACTGGAATGCTTAAAAGAGTTTTAGCAGTTTCTTTATGTTCTTTTGTAACAAGTTCTTTGAATTTTGCTGCTGCTTTGTCTAATGAAGCATCTGCTGCAGCTTTGTCGCTAATTTGTGATTTTGCTAATCCAACAAAATCATCTCAGTATCCTAATTTAACATGAGCATTTTTTGTTCCTTCAGCAAATGTTGAAATAATATCTGAAGATGCTCCTTTTTTAGTAAATAAGTCAGCTAATACTCTAAATAAGGTATTTCCAATTCTTTTTTCAATTGATGTAAAGAATAGTGTTTTTGAAGCTTCAAAAGTTAATGATTGATCTGTATCCACACCGATTACAAATTGACCTTTATTTGATTTTTGGATTTGATCAATAGTTGTAGAAGTTAAACTTCCAGCTACTGGTAAAACAACTTTTGGTGTTCCTGTTGTTACTACTGTATTAACTTTTGGTGTTGATGTTGAATCTGCTTTAAATCCTGTATCTAAAGTTAATGTATCTGCTGTTAATTTTGTAACTTTAGGATTATTAGCATTGTAGTATTTAATTCCTGTTAAGTATCCTGCAATAAAATCAGTAACTCCAGCTCCTAATCCTCCACCAAATGCTGCAACTTTTCTTTTTGCATCATCAATTTCTTTAGTTGAGAAGTAATCTGCTGTTGCATAACCTGCAATTCATCCTGCTTCATCTGTATTGTAGTTTAATGAAATAAATCTACCTGATGGTAATTCTGAATCTGTTAAGTCTCAGTCAATTGCAATAACAATAATTCCTTTTTGGTTAAATTTATCTTTATTTACTTTATATCAGTTTGAAAAAGCACCTGATTGTTGGAATCCAGTTAATACTCAAACATTAGAATCAGTTGTTAATAATGAATTGTAACTTTTTTCTAAGTTAGATGAATCTCCTAATACATATTTATTAGCTTTTGATTCTGTTTGGAATGATAATTGAGAAATTGCTTCTCAAGCTGATTGGTTAAATGATTTATCATTAACATTTCCTCCAGCTGTTAATAAAGTAATTTTCAATTCTTTAGCATTTTTATCAGCGATTGCTTTTTTGATTTCTGGAGCTTTTTGTTCTACTAATTTTTTAATACCTGAGTAATCAGTTGTATAGTAATTGTTTTTATCTCCACATGAAACAACGGTTGCTAAAGTTGCAAATCCTGTTAATGTTCCACCTAGTCCTAATAATAATTTTTTACTTAATTTCATATTATTCCTTTATTTTATTATTTATTATTTTTAATATATATAATATTCACTTAATATTTGAAATTTTTCGAAAATTTGAATATCATATACATTAATTTTACCACTTTTTGAATTTTTTGCATAAAAGTGAAATAAAAAAATGCATTTTATTGAAAAAAATGCAAATTTTTTGAATTTTTGAACTATTTTACTGCTTCTAATTGTTTATGAGAAAATTTTGTAGGAGTTTTTCTACCAAATATTTCAATTTCTACTCAAGAATCACCTAATCTATCATCAGTTTCTATGATTGTTCCTTCTTCGCCTTCAAAACTACCTTCAATAACTCTAACTACGACATTAGGTTTGAAAGGTGAATCAATGATTCCAGCATTATATTTTTCTCAACCTTTTTTTTCTGCTTCAAACATTTTTTTGATTTCGCGGTTAGAAACTGGTGTTGGTTTAGCTCCTTTTCCTGATGAACCAACAAGTCCAGTAACATATTGAGTATTACGAACAATAAATCAGGCATCATCGGTCATAAGCATTTTAGCAAAAATGTAACCTTTATACAGATTCTCTGTTTTTACAACAAATGGTTCCTCTTTTATTTTTTTATCGATTTCTTTTTGAGTTAAATGTGGTACCGTAAACATTTTAATTTCTTCAAAAATACTATCTAAAAATTCTGATTTTATTCTGTTATTTAAAGACTCAATAACTTGTTCTTCTTTTCCTGATATGGTTGAAATCATATATCATTTAAAATTTTCTTTTTCCATTATTTAAAAACCTACTCCTATTGAATTTCAAATTAAAGTTGCAACGAAAGAAATAGAAACAAATAAAATTGAACAAATAACCACAAAGATAATAGTTCACATAAAGTTTTTATTAGCATCTTTACCTTTTGGTCACTTAATTCTTTTTATTTCTTTAATTCAATTTCTGAAATAATATTTTTTTTCTCTTTTCTTTTTATTTCTTTTTTCTTTCATTATTTTTCTTCCTTGTGTAAAGTTTGAGAATTGCATTTTCTGCAAAACTTGTTGATTACTAATCTGTCATCTACAGATTTATTTTTAACATAATTTTTTGACTTGCAAACTTCACAAGCTAATGCAATTTTTTCTTTAGACATAGTTTATTAATTATATATTATTTTTGCAATTATTTGAAATATTCAACTGCTTCGAGTTTTACTTTTTCTAAAAACCTTTTAATTTTAAAGGATGATGTATAGAACTGATTAGATATTTCCTTAATTGTTTTGTTATTAAGATAATATAAATTTAAGATATTTAATTCTTCATGAGAAAACTTTTTAAAAAACCTTTGACAATCTTCTTTAAAAAGGTATTCTTTGGAATTTTCTGCTTCTAGTTTGGTTAAAATTTCATCTTCAAATGAAATACTAAAATTCATTATTTTAGAATTATTTTTAGTAAATGATTTAGCATAAGTCATTAATTTATTAAACAAGATTGCATAAATTACACCTTTTTTGTCTTCTTGATTATATTTCTTTGCTATTTGTGCTACTTCTAAAACGATGGATAAACCATAAATATTAATATCTTCTCAAGTTAAAGGAATGTATTTAAATTTGCTAAAAACATTTTTAGAAGCTGCGATTACTAGTTCTTTATATTTTTCTATTTCCTTTTCTGATTTGTTCATCTTTTCCTTTGTTTTACTTTAATTTAAATAAAACAATTCCGGCTGCTACAGATACATTTAGTGATTGCACAGTTCCTTTTAAAGGGATATAAATATTTTGATCACACATTTTTTCTACACTTTTAGATATCCCGTTTGCTTCAGAACCTAAAATTAATGCCAGTGGATAGTTAAATGTTGTTTGATTAATATCGATGGAATTGGAACTTAAAGTTGTTCCGTAAATTCAGAAGTTTTTTTCTTTTAGTTTAGTTATTGTTGCACTAATAGATGCAACTTTAATAAATTTCATATTTATAAATCCGCCAGATGATACTTTTAAAACTGTTGGGGTAATATCAACAGAACGTTCTTTAGGAAAGATAATATGATTAATTCCGCTGGCATTTGCTGTTCTTATTATTGCTCCGAAATTGTGTGGGTCTTGAATATGATCTAAAATTAAGATTTTTTCTGGTTTATCTTTAAATATAACATTTAAATCATGTGTTTCAATATCACTGATTTGTGCAATAAAACCTTGATGGTTTTCTTTTGTCAGATTATCTAAATATTTGTAATCTTTTTTTATAACTTTAATATCTTTTTGTACTTTGATTAACTCTTCAGGTCTTGAAGAAAAAATTTGAATTATTGGTAAATTATGTTTTATTGCATCCAATACTGAATTTTTCCCACAAATATATTTTCCCATTATTTAAACTCTCTTTTCTTCTTTCTTTTATTTATTTTTCCATTATTTGTTTATAAAATATTTTTTTCATATAAGATTACTCTTAACTTATCTGCTTGTTCGTATTTTTTCTGTTCTTTTAGTTCTTTTCATTTATAATAAATTTCTTTAATTTCTTGATCTAATTGTAAATTTACATAATTAAAACCTATTAGTCTATAAATTTCAAATAGAGTTGCAAAGTCTTTATTTTTCTGTATTTCACTTATTTCTTTATTTGCTTGTGCAAATTTAAATTCAAGAAATAACTTCATTATTTTTTCAATTTTAGAAGTATCAATTACTAAATTATTTTGTTCTAAAATAAATTGATAAAATGATTTAGTTAATTGTTGAATTTTGTTTTTATTAGAAATAATGAGCTCATCACTTAAATCAACAGGAGCAAAAATATTAGTTGTTAAAATAATATTTCTAAAAGTGTCAGTTCCGTGTAAAGAAGCAAAATCTTTTGCAAGCAAAATATTTCCTAATGATTTAGACATTTTATATCCGTTTTTATTAATAAAGCCAGCATGAATTCATTCTTTGGCAATTGCTTTATTTGTTAAAGCAAAATGCTGTGCATTTTCATTTTCGTGATGGGGAAAAAGCAAATCAACACCACCAGCATGAATATCAATGGTTTTTTTATTAAAGTAATAATAAATCATTGCACAACACTCTGTATGTCATCCTGGACGTCCTTGTCCAAATTCAGAATCGTATTTTATACCTAATTCTGTATTCTTTCATAAAGAAAAATCCTGTATATTTTTCTTTTTTAAAGAATTATCTTCTTCGTTTTTCATATCTTCTAATTTGCGATTAGATAGACTTCCATAATTATTTATTGTTTTAACATCAAAAAAAACATTACCTTCACTTTTATAAGCATTTTTATTATCTAATAATTCTTTAATATAATTTTTAATTCAATCTAGTTTATCTGTAATTTTTAAAATTTTAGTTGGTTTAACAATATTATAAATTTTAAATAACTTTAGATATTCTTGATAATAAAATTCACTGATTTCTTTTTCATTTTTATTTTCTTCGATTGCTTTTTGTATGATTTTATCATCAATATCAGTGATATTGTGAAGATAATTTATTTGGTAATTAAAGTATTTTTTAACTCTATTTAAAATATCTATAAAAACAAGAGAGCGCATATTTCCAATATGCACATGATTATAAACTGTTGGACCACATAAATAAATGTTTTCTTCTTTCATTTTATTGATATTCCTTATTGTTTAATTTTTTAGTTTTTTGATCATAATCAGGACAGTATTTATATACTATATCTCAAAATTCTTTTGAATGATTAGGGACAAAACAATGAGCTAATTCGTGGTAAATTACTGAATCAATGATATCTTTGGAAAAAGGGGATAATGCTTCTGAAAAATAAATTTCTTTTCTAAAAATATGATTAGTACCTCAAGTAGATTTTTTAACTCTTACAAATACTCTATTTTGATGTTTTATTCCCATTTCTTTTTCGATGTTTGTTAATCTCACTAATAAATATTTTAATAACTCTCTTTTTCTAATTTCTTCTATATATTCTATTACTTGCTTTTTAGTTTTTAAGAGTCTTGGTTGAAAACCAGTTCTTAAAGGAACGAATTTATATTTTCCAAAAAATAAATCAAAAAGGCAATGAATTTTTTCTCCAAATAAATAAAAATATCTATTGTCTAAATCTATATCTTTTGTAAATAAAGTAGTTATTATTTTATCTTTATACTTATTAAAAAAAGGTCTAATAAATTCTATTAATTGTTCATCATCAAGTATTTTTTCATTTTTAACTAAAATAAAATCTTTTTTTAATGCTATTTTTTGAATATTAGAAGTAGTTACTTCTTGCTCAACTTTAATTGCTAAATTATCAATTATTAATTCTCTTAATACTTTTTGTTTTTCTTTACTTTCCATATTTTACCTACTTGTTGAAAAAGATTTTAATGCTAAATAATCTTTTTTATTATTTGTTTGATATTTTTCAAAAGCTTCTTTAATAGCTTTTAGAGTTTCTGGGTTTATTCTTTCTTCTAATGAAGTGTTTATATCAAAAAGAATTTGATTGAGTTCATCTTCTAAGCAAATGATAACATAAGCTAACTCATTTTCGATTTCTAACCTTTGTGCTCTGTTTGAAAACACAATTAAAGAAAGAATAGGAAAATTTCCATCTAACATTTTTTTTATATGATAAATATGCTTATCATTTTGATAAACAGGATTAGAAATTTCAAAACTCTTATTTCCTAAGACTTTATTTAGTGTTTTTTCTGTTGAATTTCCTTTAATAACACCATTTATTGATTTTATTTCTACTATAATAATCGCTTTGTTTGTTAGTAATATTCCATCAACTTCAAATAATTGATTATCGTTGTATTTGTATAAACTACTTTCTAAAAAATAAAAATTATTTTTTTCTGCTCATTTTCTTAAAAGAAAATTAATATTTTTTTCTGCTTCTAAACCTAATTGCTCCTGTTTAGATATTTTTTTAAAATATTTAAACCTTAAAAAAAGCAAAAAGAAAGTTATTAAAAGCATCAAAAACATACTTACACTAATTCCTGCAATTACTGCTATTTGCTCTTGACTCATTTTTCCCCTTTATTTTTATTTAAATTATACTATTTTGTCTTTACAAATAAAAAGAAAAAGACAAGATAAATAAATATCTTGTCTAAAAATTATTTGTCAATAATTTTTCATTTTTATATAAAATTATAAAATTATTCACTATTTTAATATTACTTTGCTATTTTTCTAAAGTAATTACTGTGTTTGTATCGTATTTTAAGGAAGAAATACCTAATGAAGAAAAGTGTTTTTTCATTTCTGAAGTTGTACTTGTGTCATATGAGAATTTAAAGTTATAACGTGGACTTACAGGTAATTCTGAATTACCTCATTTTTGTTTTTCAACTAATGTAGAAGTAGCAGTGAAAGTTTTACCTCCAACTTTTAAATTACCATTTTCATCTAATTCTTTTAATTCTAAAGTAAATTGTTTTGTACCGTTGTCATGTTTAACTGGTGTTGTGTCTTTGTGTGATGTTGAAGTATCTATTAATGATAAATCAAATTCAAAACCTTTATCATTACTTAGTACTTTGTCAAATACAAATTTATATTTATTGAAATTTGTTGTTTGTGTTTTAAATGTTTTAGATTCTTCACTAATTAATACAACTTTTTCTTCAGTAGCTGGCGTTTCAGGTGTTACTGTTGGTTTTTTAGTTTCTCCACATGAAACTACAAAAGCAAAACCTGTTAAAGCAGTAACGCTTGTTCCTAAGGTTAAGAATACATTTTTTAAGTTTTTTTTCATTTTTCTCCTTATTTTTATTGTCTATAACAATATATTAAAAAAATAATTATTATTTTTAATACAAATTAATTTTATAACTTTAAATTTTGAATTTACAAAAAAAAAAAAAAAAACAATCTTTTTTTATAAAAAAAATGTCTTTTTTTGCTTTTTTTACTTTTAATTAAAGTAAAAAAAATAATAGAATACATATCAATATTCTATTATTAATTTATTAAGTAAATAACTAAATTATTTATTTTTTAAAACGATTACTGTATTTGTATCATATTTTAATGAAGAAATACCTAATGAACCAAAGTGATCTTTTGATGTTACATCGCTTCCATATTCAAAACTAAATTTGTAGTGATTTCCATCAGCAGTTGATGTTGCAGTAAATGTTTTACCATCTGTTTTAACTTTACCGTCAGCAGTAAGTTCTTTTAATTCTAAAGTAAATTGTTTGTCTCCGTGTTTAACTGGTGTTGTGTCATTAGCTGTTGTGTCAACTAAATCTAAAACATATTCAAAACCAGTAGAAGTACTTTTTGTTTTATCGAATTTAAAATCGTATTTTGCAAAATCAGTTGTTTCTGTTTTAAATGTTTTTTCTGATTCATTTACAAATAAATCATCTGCTACATCTGATTGTGTTGTTGGTTCTTGTTTTTTAGTTTCTCCACATGAAACTACAAAAGCAAAACCTGATAATGCTGCTGTTGCTGTTCCTAGTGATAAAAATATATTTTTTAAATTTTTTTTCATTTTATTCTCCTTAAAAAATTAATATATCTTAAAATGATAACATAAAATAATTTTTTTCAAATTTTTTTATTTTTCTATTTTTAGTTTTTTGCTATATATAGTTTTTGTAAATAATTAAATATTATTATGATTTATAATCTACTTACCTAAACGATTAGTAAGGATTTTTCCTACAATGGTTCCGTCATTTGTTGCTGTTGCAATTTGTCTAATTTCTTTTTGAGTTACATCTCCAATAGCATATATTCCTTTTTCTTTAGTTTCTTGGAAGTGATCTACTTTGATAAAACCATTTGGTTCTAAAATATTTAAGTCTTTTAAGAAACTAGTTGCAGGAATAAATCCAATGTATGGAAACAGTGAAGCAACTTTAATTGTTTGAACTTTACCATTAATTTCAACTTCTGCTTCTTCTAAAGATGTATTTCCTTTTAATTTTAAAACTTTAGAGTTAAAGTGAACTTTAACATTTGGTTTTGACATCAATTCATCAACAAGTCTTGGTTCTGCATTAAATTTAGCATCTCTTACAAAGATATTTACTTCTGAAGCAATAGAAGCTAAAAAAGAACCTTCTTCAACAGCTGAATTTCCACCACCTATAATAATAGATGGGTTTTTTCCAAATAAAGGACCATCACAAATTGCACAATAAGAAACTCCACGATGCTCAAATTCTAAAATCCCTTCAATATCCATTGGTTTTCTTTCGTTCATACCAGAAGCAACTACTACTGCTTTTGCTTTAATAATTTTATTATTTTTTAAGTGAATTTCTTTTTCAAACTCACTTAAAGATAATACTTTTTCTACTTCTCCGTATAAATGCTCTGCACCATATTCTAAAGCATGTTCATACATTCTAAGAGCTAAATCAGCCCCCATTACAACTTTATCTCCTGGCCAGTTTTCAATTTTTGATTGTGCTACCATTTTTCCACCAGGAGCACCTTTTTCAATAATTGCAACTGATAAATTTCCTCTAGATGCATAAATTGCTGCTGTTAAACCAGCAGGACCTGCACCTATTATTGCTACATCATAAATTTTTTCCATTTTTATACCTTCTTTTTTTATTTTGTAATTTTAATTAATTCTTTTATAGTTTACTCAAGTAATGAAAAACATTTTTTCTTTTGTTTTCTCATATCTTTGAACTTTAGTTACTTTAATTCCTGCTTTACTTATTGAATATCTGTAATTTGAAAAAAATTGGTAATAAATTACAAATATAAGACCTACAACAATATAAATAATTGCTAAAACAAAGTAAAATACATATGATTCTTGTCTTAAAAATTCCATTGAAGATCTAACTACTCCATATCAAATTAAGTAGAAACCAGCAGTAACTCCAGGTTTTAATCAATTAAATAAATTGAATATTCAAACAATAATGATGTATCCAACAATTGATGTTAGAAACTCATAGAAAAATAAAGGTACTCTTAATGCTCCTTCTGTATTTACTGCATCGCTGATGAACATATTTCTAACAATTGTTTCACCAAGTCATAAAACAGTACTTCCATCAGCATCTATTTTTCCATAAACTTCATGGTTGGTATAGTTACCTCATCTACCAATTGCTTGTCCTATTAAAACAGCTGGTAAAATAATACTCATTGCTTTTCGATAATCAATTACATCTCTTTTAAAATATATATAAATTAAATCACAAACAGTTGAGAGAATAACACCTCACTGAATTGATAAACCACCTGATCTAATATTTCATCAAGTGTGTTTTAAACTTTCTGCATTACCTGCAATAAGTTGTTCAAAAATAAATCCTAGTCTTGAACCAATGATTGAAGTTGGTATAGTAATCATAACCAAGATTGCTAAGTGATCAGTATTCATCTTTTCTCTTTTTCAGAAAAAGAAGATGGTTAAAATCGCTAAAATCATACCAAGCATAATCATTACACTATAAACAGGTAATCATGTCTGATTAAATAAATAATATGCTTCTCCTTCATTAAAAGCACGAGCATTTTTCAAATAATCAGGAAAATTGGGGTTATTTGGCATTATTTTTTATCCTTTCTTGTATTTTTTGAATAGGATCCAAACCATCTTGTTTAACTAGGTAAGAGTTAACAGCTGCTACCACTAAAGAAGAAGTTGTTCTTCCTTGTTTAACAGGTATTTGAATCTTTTGAATTGTTCCACCTAATATATTATAGTGCAATTCACTATTTCCTAATCTATCAAAGTTAATAGAGTTATCACTTAAAACTAACTCTAAAACTAAATCTATATCAAGTTTTTTTCTAATCATACTTGAACCATAAGTATGTCTAATATCTATTATTCCTATTCCCCGTACTTCTAATAAATCTTGAGTAATTGGGGAAGGTTTTCCAATAAACCTGGTTCCAAGCCTTGAAATGATAACAGTATCATCACTAACAAAAGTATGTCCATCTTGTATTAATTCTAATACTGCTTCAGATTTACCAACACCTGAAGAACCTACTATTAAAACTCCAATTCCATTTATTATAATTGCACATCCATGAACCGCTTCTTTTTTAGCAAAATATTCAGATAAAAAACTCCCAATATTTGCAATTAAAGTGGATAAATGTTCTTCACTATTAGTAACTTGCACTGAAAATTGGTTGGCAATTTCAAGTACTTCATCATATAGTTTTTTAGAAAAACCAATTGACAACATTAGCAGTGGTGGATGTTGTCCTAAAACACGAATTAATGCATTTTTCCTTTCTGTTTGGTTTAAAGAAAGTAAAAATTCCGATTCATTTGTACCTCAGGCAACAATGTTTTTAGTTAAAGTTTCATTACTTACTGCCCCAGCAAGTAATAAACCCGCTCTATTAATAGAAGGTCTTTTGATTTCCCCTTCTGGAAAGTTGTTGATGGGATTTAAATTAAACTCATTTATTAAAAAAGAAATTTTAATGTTTTCCATTTTTCAAGACTCCTTTTAAATATTGACCTGTGAAAGAATTTTCCTTTTGAACAATTGCTTCTGGAGTTCCTGTTGCAACTATGGTTCCACCATTAACTCCACCACCTGGACCTAAATCAATTACATAGTCAGCTACTTTAATAATATCTAAATTATGTTCAATTACTAAAACAGTTTCACCGCTATCTGCTAATCTATTAAGAACTTTAATTAGTTTGGAAACATCAAGTGGATGTAATCCAGTACTTGGTTCATCAAGAACATAAAAAGTTTTTCCTGTAGGTTTTTTTTGTAAGAATTTAGCTAATTTTACTCTTTGTGCTTCACCACCAGAAAGTGTAGTTGCTGATTGTCCTAAAGTAATATAGTCAAGTCCAACATCTATTAAAGTTTTTAATTTACTTGCAATTTTAGGGCGATTTTCAAAAAATTCATAAGCATCAAGAACAGTCATATTTAGAACATCTGAAATATTTTTATTTTTATATTTAATTTCTAGAATTTCATTTTTATATCTTGTTCCATCACAGTGATCACAATTGATATAAACATCAGGTAGAAAATGCATTTCTATTTTTAGCATTCCATCACCTTGACATTTTTCACAACGACCATCAGAAGCATTAAAAGAAAATTTCCCTTTTAAATATCCACGACTTCTAGCTTCCTCTAAATTAGCAAAAACGTCTCTTATGTCGTCAAAAACACTTGTATAAGTTGCTGGATTTGATCTTGGAGTTCTTCCTATTGGTGATTGTGAAATTTTAATTAATTTATCGATATTATAATGTCCATTTAGTGATTGGTGTTTTCCAACTCTTACTTTTTCTTCAGAAGTCATATTTTCAAGTGCTTTAACTAAAATTTCATTAACTAAAGTACTTTTTCCAGAACCAGAAACCCCTGTAACTGCGATAAATTTACCTAATGGAAAATTAACATCAATATTTTTTAAGTTATTTTCTTTAGCTCCCTTTATAGAAATAAATTGCCCATTTCCTGCCCTTCTTTTATTAGGAATAGCAATAAAATTTTTACCTGATAAAAATTTTCCTGTTTCTGAAATTGGATTATTCATAATATCTTCTACAGTTCCCTCAGCAACTAGTTCTCCACCATTACGACCTGCTAAAGGTCCTATTTCAATAATGTGATCTGCTTCTAAAATAGTTTCTTCATCATGTTCAACAACTATTAATGTATTACCAATTTCAACCATTTTTTTCAAAGAATTAATTAATTTACGATTATCTTTTTGATGTAAACCAATTGATGGTTCATCCAAAACATATAGAACACCAGTTAAATTTGAACCAATTTGTGTTGCTAACCTAATTCTTTGTGATTCTCCACCTGAAAGGGTTTCTGATTTACGATTTAAAGATAAATATTCTAATCCTACATTAACTAAAAAACTTAGTCTATCTTTTATTTCATTAACTAATAATTCAGCAACTTCTTTTTCAAAAGCATTAATTCTTAAATTTTGAACCTCTTTTAATGTATCTTCAATGGATAAGTTACAAAGTTCAAAAATATTTAAATCATTAATTTTTACAGCTAATGAGTAGCGATTTAATCTCGCTCCGCCACACTCATCACAATTAAATTCTGACATAAACTTCTTGTATCAATTACGAATATCTTCACTAGAAGTTTCTAAATACTTTCTTTCAATTCTTTCTAAAAGTCCTTCAATTCTTCTTGTTCTATTGTATTTATTACCACTTTCAGATTTGATAGTATAACTAATTTCATGTTCAGAACCATATTTTAAGATATCTATTTGTTCATCAGAAAGTTCGTTAATTGGTTTATTAATGTCAATATCATAATAGTTTAATAAAATTTCAAATTCTTTTCATTCAATAGATTTTCCATTAATTGGAAAAGGAAATAATTTAATTGCTCCTTCTTGAATAGAAAAGAATTTATTAGGAATTATTAAATCAAAATCCGCTCTTAAAATAACACCAATTCCTTTACATTTGTCACACATACCACTTGGTGAATTAAAAGAAAAATCCTTTGTATCAATGTGTGGCATATTAAAATCACCATATGGACAAGCTTGCTGTTTGGAAAAAGTAATTGTTTTTTGGTTGAGAATTTCAACATTAACTATTCCTTGAGAATAATCAGCGGCTACATCAATGGATTCTGTAATTTTACCTCTATTTTTTTCTTCAATACTTAATCTATCAACAACAATTTCAATGTTGTGTTTTTTATTTTTTTCTAATTTGATTTCATCTTCTTCAATAAGGAAAATTTTTCCATCAATTTTTAGTCTTAAAAATCCTTCTCTCTTTAATTTTTCAATTAATTTTTCATGTGAACCTTTTTCATTTGAAACAACAGGAGAAAGGATGTAAATTTTTGAATTTTCCGGAAAAGTAAAGATAGAATCAACAATATCTTTAGTTTTTTGACTTGTAATTTCTATTTTATGCTTTGGACAAAATGGTTTTCCTATTCTTGCATATAATAAACGTAAATAATCATATATTTCAGTAATAGTACCTACTGTTGAACGTGGATTATTATGAGTTGTTTTTTGTTCAATAGAAATAGCAGGAGAAAGTCCATCGATAGACACAACATCAGGTTTTTTAGTTCCACCCAAAAATTGTCTAGCATATGAACTTAAAGAATCAACATATCTCCTTCTTCCTTCTTCATAAATTGTATTAAAAGCAAGTGATGATTTACCAGAACCAGAAACTCCAGTAAAGACAACTAACTTATTTTTTGGTATTTTTAGATTTATATTTTTTAAGTTATTTTCTTTTGCACCAACTATGGTAATAAAGTCTTGTGTATTTTTCATTTTTTAATTATACAAAAAATGTAATTTTTTTGTTTTTTTTAGTCTTTATAAATGAAAAAAATCTCTTTTTTTAAGTTTTTTAAATTTAGAAATGAAAAATAAAATCATCTGTCAAGCACTTTTACTTGACATTTTTTCAAAAAGTGGTAAAATTTATTTCATTATTAAAGCATTAAATAATTTAATAAAATAAATAAGTATAAAAAACAAGAAAGGAAAATATGGTAAAAATTAGATTAAAACGTTTAGGAAATAAATTCAATCCTATTTACAAAATTGTTGCTGCAGATGCAAGAGCACCAAGAGATGGAAGATTTATTGAAGTATTAGGACACTATAACCCAAGTTCTAAAGAATTAAAACTTGAAAAAGAATTAATTTTAAAATGATTAAATATTGGAGCAGTACCAACTGAAACTGTTAGAACATTATTGAAAAAAGAATCAATTTTAAGCGAATTCGCTGCTTCTAAAAAAGCAAAATAGTATGAAAATTAACTTTTTGACACTATTTCCGAATTATTTCGAAATATTTAAAAGTGAATCTATAATTGCAAAAGCAATTGAAAAAGGAATCATCGAAATAAACATCATAGATATAAGAAAATTTTCACAAAACAAACATAAAAAAGTTGATGATCAAATTTTTGGTGGTGGTCACGGGATGCTTTTACAAATAGAACCAATTGATTTAGCGCTGCAAACAGTTGGTGGTAAAAAAATTGTTATGAGCCCACAAGGAAAAGTTTTTAATCAACAAAAAGCAAGAGAATTATCTAAAGAAAAAGAGATAACAATAATTGCAGGTAGATATGAAGGTTTTGATGAAAGAATTATTGATTATTTAATTGATGAAGAAATTTCAATAGGTGATTATGTCTTGACGGGTGGAGAATTACCTGCTATGATAATTGCTGATTCTGTAATCAGATTGGTTGAAGGTGTTATAAAGGAAGAATCCCATTTAAATGATTCTTTTGAAAATGAAGGATTATTAGATTATCCACAATATACCAGACCTAGAAATTATAAAAATATGTTAGTTCCAGAAGTTCTTTTTAGTGGTCATCACAAAAAAATAGAAGAATGGAAAAAACAAAAACAAATTGAAAAAACTAAAAAAAATAGACCAGATATTTTAGAAAGGAAAGAAAATGCAAAATAAATTAATGGAAATTGTTGAAAGTTCACAATTAAGAACTGATTTACCTAAATTTAAACAAGGTGATAATGTTAAAGTTCACGTAAGAATTAAAGAAGGTTCAAAAGAAAGAATCCAAATTTTCGAAGGTTTAGTTATAGCAATGAAAAACGAAGGAACTAGAGAAACCTTTACTGTTAGAAAAGTTTCATACGGTATTGGTGTTGAAAGAACATTTCCTTTAAATTCGCCTACAATTTCTTCAATTGAAGTTGTTCGTTCAAATAAAGTTAGAAGAGCAAAACTTTACTACATGAGAGATAGAAAAGGTAAATCTGCTAGACTTAAAGAAATTAGAATTAAAAAATAATAAAACAAATATAGATGATTATTATATTATCTATATTTTTATTAAAGTTAAAATATGAAACCAAATTATTATGAAGAAATTATTGAAATAATTAACAAAGAAAAAGATCTTATAACTAAAAAAATATTAATTGAAACTGAATTAAGTGCCCCTTGAATTCCTGAAACTTATAAGCAAAAATTTGAAAAAATGCTTTTTGAAACTAATCAAGAACTTCTTGGAAATACTAAAAAGTTCGAAACTAAAGGAATAATAGATATTTCTTTTAATGAACTGCAAACCACTTTAGAAAATGCTAACGAAGAAACTTTTAATGCTTGTTTAGAATTTATCAAATTAACAAATACAGAGAAATATAGTTCAATTTTTGAATCAATATTCAATAGTAAAAAGTTGACTTTATTATCTAAAAACAAAATTTTATTAATTTTGCTTGATAAAGAAGATAATTTAACTTTCAACTTTGATTATGAAAATGAAAAAACTCAAATTCACACAAAAACATTCAATGAAAATTTTATATTACCATTAGTCAATTTAATTAATGATTTTATTGAAACAATTTATAAAAAAGAAATGTTTAAAAAAGAGAAAGCTTATTCAATTTTTAGCAACTTTTTCCTAGAAAATCTTATAATTATAAATAGGTTCTCATTTGAATACATACAAAATGAAATTATACAAGGAGTAGAAAATGAAAAACAATAAAGAAGAAATATTTAAAAAACTAAAAGAATATATGGAAATAGAAGGTGTTTCTAGAAGAGAAGAAAAAGTAGCAAATAAACTAAAAAGCAACACTATGAGTGAAAATTTAAATTATGAATATGATAATTTTGGTTCACTTATTATCACCAAAAAAAATCATAATCAAGGACCTAAAATTATGGTTACAGCTCATATGGATGAAGTTGGTTATACTGTTCTTGATATTCTAGAAAATGGACAAGTTAGAGTTGCAACCATTGGTGGTATATGAGCTAATGTTATAATAGGAACAAAAGCAAAACTTGTAACTAGCGAAAATAAAGAATTTTACGGGGTTTTTGGTCATACTTCTATTCATATTTTGGAAAGAGAAAAAATTCAAAAAGCTGTAACAACAAAAGATTTATTTGTTGATTTTGGTTTTAAAGATAAAAAAGAAGCTGAAGAACAAGGTGTACAAGCAGGAGATATTATCTACATTCACGGTGAAACATTTAGATTATTTAATCAAGATTTAGTTGTTGGTAAAGCAATGGATAACCGTGCAGGTGTTACTGTTTTAGATTTTCTTGTTAATAATCTAAAAGATGAAAAATTAAATAATATACCATATTTTGTTGGAACAGTTCAAGAAGAAGTGGGAACTAGAGGTGCAAAAACTTCTGTTTCAAAAATAAATCCAGATATAGCAATTGCTATCGATACAACCGCTTCTCACGATACTTATCAAACTATCAGCGGAAGACAAAAATTAGGTGATGGAGTTGCAATTAGAGTTCAAGATCGTGGAACTATGATGGATCCAAAACTTATAGAAGTTTTAATGCAATTGGCTAAAAACAAAGGTATAAAAATTTATAAATTTGTAGCACAAGGCGGTGGAACAGATGCTGCTGAATTACAATATGGAAAAGGTGGTGTTGCTACCGTAACAATCTCAATACCACAAAGATATTTACATTCTCCACTTGGAGTTTGTGATTTAAATGATTTACAAGCAGTAATTCAATTATTAACTGAATTTTTCAAATTTATGAATAATGAAGAATATAATAAAATACAATATAAATAAGGAGCAAAAATGAATAACAAAGAACAATTATTTTTAAGATTAAAAGAATACATGGAAATAGAAGGTGTTTCTAGATACGAAGACCAAGTTGTAGAAGCATTAAGAAAAAACACTAAAGATGCTAATGTAGAATATGCAAGAGATAGAATGGGAAGTGTTATTATAACTAAAAAAGATCATAATCATGGACCTAAAATTATGCTTGCTGCACATATGGATGAAGTTGGTTTTTCAGTTCTTGAAATTTTAGAAAATGGACAAGTTAGAGTTGTAACCATTGGTGGAGTATGACCTAATGTGGTAGTAGGAACAAAAGCTAAACTTATAACTACCGAAAATAAAGAATTTTACGGGGTTTTTGGTCATACTTCCATTCATATTTTGGAAAACGAAAAAATCCAAAAAGCTATAAACATTAAAGATTTATTTATTGATTTTGGTTTCAAAGACAAAAAAGAAGCTGAAGAACAAGGAATTCAAATTGGTGACAGAATCTATATGCATGGAGAAACATTTAGATTATTCAATCCTGACTTAGTTGCTGGTAAAGCGATGGATAACCGTGCAGGTGTAACAGTAATTGATCAAATTATCAACAGACTAAAAGATGAAAAATTACCAAATAGACCTTACTTTGTTGGAACAGTTCAAGAAGAAGTGGGATGTAGAGGAGCAAAAACTTCTGTTTCTATAATTGAACCAGATATCGCTTTTGCAATTGATACAGGAGCTTCCCATGATACTTATCAAGCAATTACAGGAATTCCTAAATTAGGAGCAGGAGTTGCAATTAATGTTCAAGATTTTGAAACATTAATGGATCCAAAATTAGTACAAATTTTAATGAATTTAGGTAAAAAACATAATATTCCAGTTTATAAATATGTAGCACAAGGTGGTGGAACAGACGCTGCTGAATTACAATATGGAAAAGGCGGTGTTCCAACAATCAGTTTATCAATTCCACAAAGATATTTACATTCACCTTTAGGAGTTGCTTCATTATTTGATATTGAAGCAATGATTAATTTAATGGTTGAATTTTTAAAAATATTTGATCAAAAAATGCTTGATTCTATTAGATACAAATAAAAACAAAATTCTTCTTTTTAGGAGAATTTTTTATTTCTTTTTACACAAAAATTAATTTTAATTATATAATATAACTAATGGAGTAAATATATGAAAAACAAATTAATTTTTTTAAGTAATATTTTAGTGTCAACAATTCCTTTTTCTTTCGTTTCTTGTGTAAAAATTTTTAATTCTGAAAATGAAGAAAAGTCAAAAAACAAAGAATATAATGATGAAGATGCTTTAGAGTTTTCAAAATTATTAATAAAATATCAAGAAGATAATAATATTAAAAGAATAAAAGATTATCATTTTATGACTAATCTTATAAATTATAAATCTATTAATTACAACAAAAGAGAAGCTTATGAAGTTATAAAAAATAATTACAAGATAATTTATTCTTTTAATGAGTTACAAGAAAGTTATTTAAACTTTTTTAACAAATCCTTTTGAGAAAATTTATACAATCAAAATCCTGAATTAGACAAAAATAATTATCATAGTTTGAGTGAAGAGGAAATTCAAAAAATAAACAAAAAAGAATTTGAAAAATATTATTTAGATGGGCAAGATGCAGAAAAATTTTTTGAAAATAATAATTTAATTTTGTCACAATCGTGGTATCCCCGTATTGAATTATGATGAAATTTATATTATTTAATTCCCTTTTTTGAAAACAAAAATGATTATTTTGTCTTTAAAAGAATAAAAGTAAGTGATTTGAATTATCCGCAAATATCCACCGATAATATTAAGTATTATTTTGATTCGCAATTAGATATTTTAAAAACAAATAAAAATAAAAAAGTTGAAATAATAAATACCCCCATTGCTGAAAAAGAAGCAGAAAGATTATTTGAATTTCTTAAGAAAAAATACGATGTAAATAATGAAGAAAAAGAAAATTCATAGGATATTATGTTCAATGTTTTTTAAACTTGTTCAAAATAAAATAAATTTTTAATATGATATAATATTAATATAAAAATAAAAAAGGAGAAATAATATGAAAAATAAATTCAAATATCTTTTTGCTACTTCTACTTTAGTGGGTTCAGCAATTATCTTTGGATTAAGTAATTCAAAACAAATATTAGTAACAGAAAATAACTGATATAAAACTTTTAAAAATGAAAAATTAGTTTTACGAAAAAATTCTTTAAATAAATTAAATAATGAAAATAAAGAAATTATATTTAACAATAATTTTGAATTCAAATTACTTTTAAATTATGATATGAGTGATTATGACAAATATGACGAAGATTTTTTTGAAATAAAAAATAAGCAATTTATAGAAAAAATTAAATTACTGAAATATAATTTTCACAGTTTTAAAATTAGTTCAATAATGCCTGTTGTTTGATTTTATTTTAACAATGAAGATGAAAGAGAAAATTTTGTAAAAATGATTATTAATGAAGAAGAAATATATTCTGCTATTCTTTTTGAAAATAATCATAATTCAAAACTTAAAAATACTTACACAAAAAACAAAACAATCGAAGATTATTATTATAAAATTGATCGTAAATTTGAAAATAATAATCATAAATTTATTAACTTTGAAAAACAAAAAGAAAGAGAAAACAAAAGAAATTATCATAATATCGGAAAAATAGGTATTTTAGAAACAAAAGGTAAGTTAAATTTGGAAGAAATGCACTATTTTGAAAAAAATGGTTTTGAGATTTTTGTTCCTGAAAATAATCAAATTCTAGATTCTCATCACGCACATGAAGTAACTGCAATAGCATCGGGTTCTGAAGGAGTAGATAGATATTCAAAATTATTTTTTAGTACTTTTTATACAAATGCAGAATGACAAAAATCAATTGAATGATTAGTAAAAAATAATGTAAAAATTATTAACCACAGCTATGGTTCAATAAATGATTTACTAGATTCAAAATATGATGAAAATAATTTCTTTTTAGACTACATTTCCAGAAAATATGGTGTAGTAAATGTTTTTTCTTCAGGAAATGGAAATGAAAATAGAGATACATCAAATGAATGAATTAACGGAAATAAAATATCTATAAATAATATAGTAGTAGGCGCTTTAGATTATGATTATTGAAACAAAACATCTACTGATGAAATTGCACCTTATTCAAATTATATGGTTTTGAATAAATACAAAGATTATACTAAACCTAATATAACCGCCCCTGGTTATTTATATAGTAGAAAAAATATGATGAAAAATGGTACTTTTTATGATTCTGAATATATTCATAATGGTACAAGTTTTGCTGCACCACTAGTTAGTGGAATGATATCAACTCTTCTAAGAGAAAAAAGGTTTTTAGATACTGATTCAGTAAGAGTGCAAGCTATAAAAGCTATAATTGGTGCTTCAGGTAGAAAACCAAAAGTTTCTGATTTAGAATACAAAAATAATGGATATAGTTTAAAATATGGTTCAGGAATAGCAGATTTTGAAAAAATGTTAGAAGCAGCAGATAATCTTGTAACAAAAAGTATTACAAAAAATGATAAAGATTTTGTTCTTTATTCAAAAGAATTTTATGTGGAAAAAAATAAACTCATAAAAGGTGCTAGTTCTTGATTATTTAATGCTGGAATTTTAAAAAATAGAGAAAATAAACCACAATATAATCCACATGTTAACTGATGATGACTTTTAGGTTTTGCTGGTGGATTAATTTCAAACGGTATTGAAGCAACAAGAATCAAAATAGAAACAGAAGAATGAAATAAAACACATATAGATGAAGGAAGACTAAAACTAGAAACTACTCTTTCTAAACAAAATGATTCTCTCTTCTCAGATTATGATTTAATTTTAGAAAAAAAATCCTCAGATGGAAATTGAGTCAAAATAAAATCTATTATATCAAATTCATCATCAGATGAACTTCTTGAATACCAAACTCAAAGCGAAGGAGTATATAGATTTAAAATTAAAAAATATAGTGATAGATTGTTTGATAATTCAATTGATGATGCTCTTGCTTTAACTTATACAATTCAATAATATGAAAAACAAATTAGTTTATTTAAATACTGTTTTAGTTTCAACAATTCCTTTTTCTTTTGTTTCTTGTGTAAAAATTTTTGATTCTGAAAATGAAGAAATTAAAGAAGAAAAACAATATAGAATGCAAGATATTTATGAGTTTGGAAATTTGTTGAGTCAATATCAAGAAAATAATAATATAAAGAAAATTGAAGATCCGCATTTTATGATAAATTTAGAAAAATATAAACATTTTAATTATCAAAAAAAAACTTATGAAAAGCAAGCTTATCAAATTATAAAAAATGGTTATAAAATAATTTATTCTTTTAATGAATTACAAGAAAGTTTTTTAAACTTTTTTAACAAATCCTTTTGAGAAAATTTATACAATCAAAATCCAGAATTAGATAAAAATAATTATCATAGTTTGAGTGAAGAAGAAATTCAAGAAATAAATAAAAAAGAATTTGAAAAGCACTATTTAAACGGTGTAAGTTCAAAAAAATTTTTTGAAAATAATAATTTAATTTTGTCACAACCTTGATACTGAGGGATGTCTAGTGGTATTTATTATTCATACTTAATTCCTTTTTTTGAAAATCAGACAAATCAACTTATCTTGAAAAAAGTTCAAGCAATGGATTTGCCAATTAAAACAATAGACCTTGCCAATAGTCCTTACTTCAAATCAATATTAGAAATTTTAAAAATAGATAAAAATAAAAAAGTTGAAATAATAGATACTCCCATCGATCAAAAAGAAGCAGAAAGATTATTTGAATTTCTTAAGAAAAAATACGATGTAAATAATGGAGAAAAAGAAAATTCATAGGACTTTAGGTTCTATGTTTTTTTCAAATTAGTATTAATTTACACAAAAAACAAGTTTTTACAAAGGAAAATTGCTTTTTTTAGTAAAATTTTATTGCAAACATTTGTTTGTAGTTTCCTGACTGGGATAATTACCCAACCGGATGTAAAAGCCATCGTACTCATAGAGCATGATCGGGCGGAATTCCCGAGCCGACAGTAAAGTCTGAAGATAGTTATTACTAAATGTTATACTTTTTAATTTCAGTGAAACTTAATTTTTGAAAAGAGGAAAAAATGAAACATAAATTAGATTATTATGCTGCTAATTATTTTTTTAAAGCAAAGCAAATTATCGAAAAATTTAACCCGAATTCAATTGTTACTTTACAGTTCTTTCAAAGACATGATAATTCAATTTTAGGTGGAATGAACGAAGCTTTAGAATTGCTAAAAAATAATACAGATACTTCTAAATATTCTATAAAATATTTACCTGAAGGTTCAATTATAAATAATAAAGAAGTTGTTCTTGAACTAGAAGGAGAATATAAATATTTTGGAATTTACGAAGGTATAATTGATGGAGTTTTAGCAAGAAGTACTTCTATTGCTACTAATGCAAAAAGATGTATGGAAGCAGCACCAACAAAAGAAATTGTCTTTATGGGAGATCGTTCAGACCATTATTCTAATCAAGAAAGGGATGGAATAGCTGTTGAACTTGCTGGTATAACTTCTCACTCCACAAATGCAGGAGCAAGAGGTAAAGAAGAAGTGGTTTTTGGTTCGATTCCACATGCATTAATACAGAATTTTAACGGGAATTTAGTTGAAGTAATGAAATATTACTATGAACTTTTTCCAGATGAACCATTAATAGCACTTGTTGATTTTCACAACGATGTTATTAGCGATTCTTTAGCAGTTTTAAAAGAATTTAAAGAAAAACTTTTCGGTGTAAGAGTTGATACTTCTAAAGCCGTTAGAGACAAGATGTTTAAAAATAATGAAAATGAATTTGGAGTTACTCCAAATCAAATTAAAAACTTAAGAAAAGCACTAGATGAAAATGGTGGAAAACATGTAAAAATAATTGTGTCTTCTGGTTTTGATCCTGAAAGAATAGCAATGTTTGAAAAAGAAAATACACCAGTTGATTCTTATGGAGTAGGTGAGTTTATGCTAACCATAAATAATACTTTCAGTGCTGATGCAACTAAAATTAATGGAAAATTATTAGCTAAAGAAGGAAGAAAATACTCTGAAAATCCAAGGTTAATAAAATTTAATTAAATATATGAATAAAAAAATAGTTTTAAATTCTTTAGGTTATGATTCTAACTTGTATATTTATCAAGATAAAAATATGTTTAATTATTCAGTTGATACAATATTATTAGGTAATTTCATAACTATAAATAGAAAAGTTAAAAATATTCTTGAAATAGGAACAAATAATGCTGCTTTATCTATTTTCATTTCTGAAAGGGATGAAAATATATTAATAGATGCTCTAGAAATTCAAGAAAAAGCCCTAAATTTAGCTAAAAAAAATGTTGTTCACAATAAAAAAGAAAAACAAATTAATTTAATTTTGAATGATTTTAATCTTTTTTATAAAGAACACAATAAAAATCAATTACAAAAATATGATGCAATAGTTTGCAATCCGCCTTTTTATAAAATAGACAAAAATACGCAAAAAACAAAGATAAATGAAGAATTACTGATTGCAACACATGAAATAAAATTAAACTTAGAACAAATTATTTTAGGAAGTTCCAAAATAATTAAAGAAAAAGGGTATTTAAGTTTTGTTTTACCTATAGAGAGACTTGTGGATTGTTTTGAATTATTGAGAAAATACAAATTCGAACCAAAAAGAGTTCAATTTGTATTACCAAGAGAAAATGAAAATCCTAAATTTGCTTTAATTGAATCTAGATTTCAATCTGGTTGGGGGACTTTTTTTGAAAAAAACATTTATTTACATATTAACGATAAAAGCAAACATGAATACAGAGATGAAGTTAAAGAACTTTATAAACCAATAAAAACAAGGAGATAAAATGAAAAAAACATTTTTTATTACAACGCCTATTTATTATCCTTCGGGGAATCTTCATATAGGACATTTATATACAACTACTCTTGCATGAGTTTTTGCAAACTACAAGAAAAATAGAAAATATGATGTAAAAATGTTGACTGGTTCAGATGAACATGGATTAAAAATACAACAAAAATCAAAAGAAAATAATCTAGAACCACAAAAATACGTTGATATGCAAGTTCAAAAATTTAAAGATCTTTGAGAATTAGCACAAATTGACTATGATTATTTTTCTAGAACCACAAACACAAATCATAAGGAAGTTGTTTTAAATGTATTTAATTCTTTACTTTCTAAAGGAATTATTTATAAAGATAAATATAAAGGTTTATACTCTGTTAGTTCCGAAGAATTTTTAACTATTACACAAGCTAAAGAAAAAAACGGTAAATTAGTTCATCCAGTTAGTGAAGATGAGTTAGTTGAAGTTGAAGAAGAATCTTATTTTTTTAAAATGTCTCAATTTCAAGAATGATTACTTGAATATTGAAAAAACAATGAAAACTTTATTTTTCCAAAACAAATAATAAAAGAATTAGAAAATAATTTCTTAGAAAAAGGATTAGAAGATCTCTCTGTTACAAGAATTTCTTTTGATTGAGGAATAAAACTACAAAACGATCCAAAACACGTCATTTACGTTTGATTAGATGCTTTATTTAATTATGTAAGTGCTCTTAATTTTAGTTTAAAAAATGATTCTGATTTTAAGAAATATTGAGAAAATGGAGATGAAATCGTTCATATAGTAGGTAAAGAAATAACAAGGTTTCACTGTATTTACTGACCAATTATGTTAAAATCAATGGATTTAAAACTACCTACCACAATTTTAAGTCATGGTCTTATTAGAGATGCTAATGGTATTAAAATGTCCAAAAGTTTAAACAACGTAGTTGATCCTATTGAATTAATTAACAAATATGGAGCAGAACCAGTAAAATACTACTTATCTACACAAATTATTATGGGACATGATGCTAATTTTGATGAAGAACAATTCAAAAATGTTTACAACTCTCATTTAGCTAATAATTTTGGAAATTTATTATCAAGAACAATCGCAATGATTCACCAATCTTTTAATGTACCATTAAAATATAAAAAAGAACAACTAACAGACTTAGAACAAGAAATTTTTTCTGAAATACTTAATACCAAAAAAGAATTTTGCAATGAAATGGACTCTTTTAAAATTGATAAAGCTTATAAAGAAGTTTTTAATCTATCAAAAAAATTAAATGGTTATATTGATTTAACTCTTCCATGAACTTTAAAAGATAATAAAGAAAGATTGGAAGTTGTTTTAAATACTCTTTTAAACGGAATTTATGCTATAACTTGCTTTATGTCTTCTATTTTAAAAAACAAAGCGAATTTAGCTCTTCAACAATTAAATATTGAGTCAATTGATTTTGATAATATAGGAAAATGAGAACTTTTTGATAATACACTAACTCAAAAAGGTGAAATACTTTTTGAAAGAATTAAATAATAAATTCTATAAAATTTTTATATTTGGTTAAAACTAAATTGGCATATATTAATGAATTTGGAACTATTTTCAAATTACTATTTTGAGATAAACGAACATTAAAAACATTGTTTTTAATGTTTTTTATTTCCTTTATAAATAAAAGCGTTTCTTTATCTTCATCTTTTAAATAAGGTTTTTTTACTATAATATAACTACTTTTTTTAATAGATAAAAAAGTGTTTGTATCTATCTCAAAATTTAATTCTTTCTTATTATTTACTGTAATAGAAATAGGAATTTGCTCATTTTCTTTTATATTTGTTATTAAAAATATAGAAATAATAAATATAAAAAATAAAAGTATAGATAAAAATATTATTAAATTATTTTTCTTTGTCAAGATCAAAAATCTCACTTTCATTTAAATATTTGTTAGAATGAGAAACTTCTATAAAAATTTCTTCTTTTTGAAAATTTAAAATTATTTTCTTTAAAATTTCAAAATTTTCCATTGATATATTTTCAAAAGCTTCATCCAATAAAATCAAATCGAATTCTTGACACAAAAGCTGTAAGATAGATATTATTTGTTTTTGTCCTTCTGAAAAATTAACCCAATTTTCCTTTATTTCTGTTTTTAAATCTATTTGTCATTTAATAAATAATTTATCCAATTCATAAAAACTATAATTGTTTAGAAAAGTATCAACTTTTTGTGGATTATATTTAGTAATATAACCAAATACATCTATACTAGATGAAAAACTTTCCTTATTAATATAAATTATCTTTTTTCTTAATTCACTTTTATCAAAATGTAAAATTGGTAAATTATTTATTTTAAAATTTGATTCTAAATCTAAATTTAAAATTTTCAATAAAGTAGATTTTCCTGAACCATTTTGCCCTTTTAAAATTAAATTATTATTGATTTCTAAATTATTAATTTTTAATATTGATTTAATATTATTAGGTTTATAATCTATATTTTCAAGTTGAATAGACTTTATTTTTTCAATTAAATGAGTACCATTTTTTTCTTTTTCAATAAATAAAATGAATTTTAATAAATCATACTCTTCTAAAAAAATTGGATAATACACTATTAAATCTGAAATACTATTCAAGGGATTTACAAAAGCAGCAAAAAAAGTTATAAATAAAATCATATCACCGAGTTTGAATTCCCCTTTTATAACAAATAAAGCACAAATAAAAGTTAGTATTATTGGTAAAAACTCAATTAAAAATTTTTGGAAATTTTTAAAAATAAAATTAATTTTTCATAAGTGAAAATCTTTTTCTTTCAGTTTTTTATATTTGCTTTCAAAATCTTTATTAATCATTTTGTAAAAATCTTCTTTTTTTAGTTTATCAAAATTTGTAATTACTTTATAATAACTAGAATTTAATGAAGCATTGCTTTTTAAAATATCATTATATTTTGAATTAACTACTTTTTTCTCTATAAAGGAAAACATAAAGAAAATAAAACCTATTAAGAAAGTTATCAAGAATAATTTTCAATTTAAAAACAAAATAATGAAAAATGCAAAGATAAAAGTAGAAATTTCGGAAACTAATGTAAAAGCAAAGTTGGATATAAAAGAAGCAAAACTTGGTATTATATTAAATCTTTTTATATAGTCTGAAGTATCTAATTTAAATAATTGTGAGTTCTGAGCACTTTTAAGAGAAAAAATAAAATTTTTCATAATGTTTTCTTCTATGACCATCTGCAAATTTTTTAAAAATAAGCTTTTTAAGATGTTTTGCAAAAATCTAAATAACAAAATTCAACCAAAAACAATAGTTAACTTAATCAAAATGCTAATATTATTAAAATAAATTGCTTTATTTATAACGTTTTTTAAAAAGAAAGAACTAGAAAAAGTAAGGATTGAACAAACTATAATTAACAAAAAAATAGTAATACTTTTTTCGTTTCAAATATACAAAAATAAAGGATTTTTCTGTTTAATTGCTTTTGTTTTAGGATCAAAAATTTTTTCTGTTGTAAGAATTATATTTACAAATATTTTTTTAAAAAATTCAATTTCTATTTTTCTTTTACCTACAAGCGGATCTAGTAAATAAACAAAATTTTTATCTATTTTTAAAAAGATTACATAGTGATTTAACTCGCCTTCGTTTATTAAAATAATAGAAGGTTTCTCTGATTTTAAATTTGAAAGTGCTTCAAAATCAATATGAAATGCTTCTAATTTTATTCCGTGTTTTTCTGAAAGTGTTTGCAGATTTTTTATCACTATTCCATCTTGATTATAAAAGGTTTCTTTTTTTAAATCAGATAAATTTATCCATTTTGAGTGGTAATAATGATAAAGTGATTGCAAAACTACTAGTCCACAGTCCTTTATATCTTCTTGTTTCCTTATTTTCATATTTAATATTTCCAAAAAAGAAGATTTATACTTCAAAAAGGAAAAAATTAGGAAAAATAGGTATTTTTTCTCAGATAACAATGTGTTATAATTATTAATTATGTTAATAAATAAAAGTCAAAAAAATATAAATGTATCTTTAGATCATACACAAAAAAAATTAAAAAATAGAATGGTGTTTTACTCTCTATTATGACTAACTTTTGGATTAGCAGTTATATTTTTACTTTCCTATGCAACAATTGCTATAGAAGCAGTAAAAACAGCTTATTTAAATTTAATATTTAGATTAGCTGTTTCTAATCTTTACTGATTAATTCACTTAGTCATAATTTTAGTATGTTTTGCATTAATAAGTTATCTAGCTCGCAATAGTGAAACGAAAAATATATTTTTATTAGTTGCAGCTTATATTGTTACTATACTACTTCAATCATTTTGAATACCTATCATTATTTTACAAGTAGTCAACACAGAACAAGCTAATGCAATTTCATATATATTATTAGCTATGTTAATTCCTACTTTATCAATTGCGGTTTTTGGATTTTTAGGATATTTCAATATAATTGATTTTTCTAAATGAAGAATATTTGTTTATATTGGTATTGTTATGATGTTAGTTTTATCTATAATTACTTGATTTATTTCTAACAATGTTATTATTACAGTAATTTCAGTAATAAGTATAGCTGTTTCTTGAATTTTAATAGGATTCAACTTTAACATAATTCAAAGGGAAGCTTCAATTATCATTTCTACAAATTTTGACGAACAAGAAATAAAATCAATAATGTTAAAAAGATCTTTACTTTTTGGTTTAAACCTACTTTTATCATTTATAAGAATCTTTTTAGACATGTTATTTATACTTAGACGTTAAAAAGAAATATCGACTAGATATTTCTTTTTTTATCCTAAAACAACTGTTTTTCCTTTATAAAAGCTATTTTTTATCAAATAATTTTAAATAATTTCCATAACCTTCTTTTTCCATTTCATCTTTAGGGATAAAACGTAAAGATGCTGAATTAATGCAATATCTTAATCCACCTTTATCTTTAGGTCCATCAGTAAAAACATGTCCTAAATGAGAATTAGCATTTTTACTTTTTACTTCCACTCTAATCATATTGTGAGAAAAATCATTATGTTCAGTAATAATATCTTCTTCAATAGGTTTGGAAAATGCAGGTCAACCACAACCAGAATCATATTTATCATCAGATTTAAATAAAGGAGTTCCATCTACTATATCAACATAAATACCTTCTTCAAAATGCTTATCATATTTATTTGTAAATGGTCTTTCAGTATAACCTTCTTGTGTAACTTTATATTCAAGATCACTTAATTCTTTTAATCTTTTTTCTTTATCTATTTTTTCCATTGTTCCTTCTTTCTTTTTTTATTATAGAACAAAAATGTTCAATATATACAAAAAATATTGTTAAAATACTATTTTTGAAATTTTCTTAAATTTCACACCAAGAAAGGTATATAATGAAAATATAAAAATAAAAGGGAGATTCTTTTCAAATGAAATTAAAACAAATTCATCTATTTAGTTTATATTCAATTATATTTAAATTAACTTTTGTGATTTGTTTCATATTATCTTTTTTATCTTTATTTGACAAAATTAGCACAAGAATTATTACTTTAATATTTTTATTTTTTACTTGATTTTATTGTTTTGTAGTCATGGTATTTTTATTTTTTTATCAGTGATTATGAATTTCTAAAATGAATAAAAAAGTAAATAAATTCTTGTTTTCTTTTTTTCCTTTAATATTTTATATAAAAAATAAAAATAATATTGATTTTGCATTTGATAAAAAATGAAATATTAAAAAATATATACAAAACTTTTTTATCTTCTTTGGTTTGCTCTTTTTAATAATTGTTATTCTTTTTGCAATAGGAACTTTTTTGCCAAATCCTGTAAAAAAAGATGATATTTATTTATCAGGAATATTAGGTTCTTTAATACCTATGAGTATAATTTTAATAATTATTGTACCGGTTGAATTATTAAATCATAAACAAATTAAAAGATAATTAATTAGTCAAAAAATTTCCATTTATGCTTTTGTAAGTATAAATGGAAATTTTATCTCCTCTTTCCCAGTTAATAGCAAAAATTTAAAAAATCAACCATTTTTTGATTGATTTTATTGTTTTTCATTTTTCTTTATACTATTTTTGTTATTATAAAATATTTTAATTTTCTGATAAACCATCAATTTTTGCAATCGCCTTAATTGAATCTTTTTCTCTTAAAGAAATAATTTTAACACCTTTTGTATTTCTAGAAGTCTCTGCAATTTGAGAAAGGGATGTTCTGATAGCAATTCCTTGTTTTGTTAAAATAAGAATTTCTTCGTTTCCTTTAACATTTCCAATATAAGTTAATTTCCCTGCTTTTTCACTATTAATAGTTCTTACACCTTTAGCACCACGAGCAGTGATTCTATACTCATCAATTAAAGTTTTTTTACCAAAACCTAATTCACCAAGAGCTAAAATATATTGTCCTTCAGCAGTTGTTGAAGCACCTACTACTTCATCATCTTGTTCAAGTTTTATTGCTCTAACTCCTTCAGACTGTCTTCCTGTGCTTCTTAATTCATCACTTAAGAAACGAACAACATTTCCATTTGATGCTCCAATAATGATTTCTTCACCATCTTTAACAACAAATGCTCTTTTTAGTTCATCTCCTTCTTTTAGACCAAGTGCAATTTTTCCATTTGCATTAATTCTTTCATAGTTACTAATTTCTGTTTTTTTAATAATTCCTTTTTTAGAAACTGTTACTAAATAAGTACCTGAATTATATTCATTAATAGATAACATTGAAATTACTTTTTCATCCTTTTGAATTCCTATTAAATTAATGAAAGGAATTCCTTTACCTTGTTTGCTTTGTTCTGGTATTTGATATGATCTTAATCTATAAACTTTTGCCAAACTTGTAAATATTAATAAATCAGTATGTGTATTAGTAATTAAAATAGAACTTAAGTTGTCATCTTCATAAGTAGAAGCAGTGTTTGAACCAACTCCACCTCTATTTTGTGTCTTGTATTCATCGATATTTATTCTTTTTACATAACCATTATTTGTTAATGTTATAGCAACATCTTGAGATGGAATTAAATCTTCATCTTGAATAGTTCCTACTTCTGTTGCAGTAATTTCAGTTCTTCTTTCATCAGCAAAATTTTCTTTTACTTCCTGTAATTCTGAAACAATTAAGTTAATTAATTTTTCTTTTGAATCTAATATTTCTTTAAGTTCTTTAATTTTTTGATATAACTCTTCCATTTCATTAACTAGTTTTTCAACAGCTAAACCAGTTAATCTGCTTAATCTCATTTCAATAATAGCTTTGGTTTGAATTTGAGTTAAATTAAATCTTGCAGCGAGTTTTTCTTGTGCTTCTGCATCGGATTTAGATGATTTAATAATTTTAATTACTTCATCAATATTTTCAATAGCTATTTTCAATCCTTCTAAAACATGAACTCTTTCTTCTGCTTTTTTAAGGTCAAATTGCAATCTTCTAGTGAATACATCAATTTGATGCTCTAAATAAACTTCTAATGCTTCTTTAAGATTTAAAAGTTTTGGTTCTCCTTTCACTAAAGCAATCATATTAATAGAATAACTAACTTGTAAAGATGTATATTTAAAAAGATTATTAAGTACTACTTCAGGGATAAATCCTTTTTTAATATCGAAAACAACTCTTATTCCTTCTCTTGACGTTTCATCTCTAATATCAGAAATTCCATCAAGTTTTTTTTCTTTAATTAATTGAACAATTTTTTCAATTAATATAGGTTTTTTGATTTCATAAGGGATTTCATAAACTATTATTTTACTTTTTCCATTTTTTAATTCTTCAATTTTTGCTTTTGATCTTAAAATAAAGGAACCTCTACCAGTTTCATAAGCTTTAGTAATACCACTTTGTCCTAAAATCATAGCTCCTGTTGGAAAATCTGGTCCTTTTATATGTTGCATTAATTCATCAATTGAAATTTCTGGATTTTTAGCTAAAGCAATAGTGGCATCAATAACCTCTCCTAAATTGTGTGGTGGTATAGTTGTTGCCATCCCTACTGCAATACCAGTAACTCCTGAAACTAATAAGTTTGGGATTTTAGAAGGAAGAATTGTTGGTTCGCTTTCAGAACCATCATAGTTAGGCATAAAATCTACTGTATCTTTTTTAATGCTTTCTACCATTAAAGAAGCAATTTTAGACATTCTTGCTTCTGTATAACGCATCGCTGCTGCTGCATCTCCATCAATAGAACCAAAGTTTCCATGTCCATCAATCAATGGATATCTTAATGAGAAATCTTGAGCCATACGAACCATTGAATCATACACAGAAGAATCACCGTGTGGGTGATATTTACCTAAAACATCACCAACAATTCTAGCTGATTTTTTATGTGCAACACTATGGGTAATACCAAGTTCGCTCATACCGTAAAGAATTCTTCTGTGAACTGGTTTTAAACCATCACGAGCATCTGGAAGAGCACGAGAAACAATAACAGACATTGCGTATTCAAGAAATGAATTTCTCATTTCATCTGAAATAGGTTTAGGAATTATTCCACCTGCTTCATTTTCTATAATTTGAGAAGAAACCACATATTCTTCTTTATCTTGTGGTGCTACTTCCTCTTCATCACTTTCTTCTGCTGTTTCTTCTTTAAAAACAGTTTCCATTTCTTCGTCATCTAGAATATATTTTTCTTTTTCTTCTTTATCATCAAAAAACATATTACCTCACTTACTTTAATAATCTTTTTAAATAATTTTTATTTAAATTATAGCAAAAAAATGCATTTTTTCATTTTATTGCTCTTTTTTCTATACTAATTTTTATATTTTAGTATCATTAATTTATCAATAAAAAATAAGGAGAAAATATGAAAAAAGAAGTTTTTATAGCAGGTGGATGTTTTTGAGGAGTAGAAGCTTATTTTTCAAGAATTAAAGGTGTTATTCAATCTGAATCTTATTATATAAATGGAGACTTTGAAGGAGTAACTTATAAAGAAGTTTGTTCTGGTTCAAAGCATGCTGAAGCAGTTAGAGTTATTTATGATGATGAACAAATAGATGAAAAAACTATATGAGAATTATATTTAAATATTATTGATCCTTACTCTCTAAATAAGCAAGGAAATGACAAAGGAACACAATATAGAGTTGGAATTTATTCAAATGATCCAATTGTTTTACAAATATTTGAAGATTTAAATAAAGAATTTATTAATAAAGAAAATAAAGAAAATTACATTGAATTTGATAAAGTTTATGACAAAACAAAAGCTGAAGAATATCATCAAAAATATCTTGAAAAAAATCCTTTGGGTTATTGTCATATTAATCTTTATTCTATTCCAGAAAAATTACTAAAAGATGAATACAAAAATAAATAATTTTATTTATTAAATAATATTATTAAAAATCAAAAATACAGGAAATTCCTGTATTTTCATTTATTTTTTTTAATTTGAAGATTCATTTAAATCAAAAGTTTGTGTATATACTTTATTGGTTGAATCCCCTTCTATTTTATATTTAAAAGTTAGTATTTTAGTACTTGCATCATATACAGCATCATTTGTAATGGAAGGAAATTTATTAACATTGTCAAAGTTTCCTTTTAATTCTGAAACTCTTTTAATTTGTGATAGATTTAATCCTTCTTTTGCAACAAAAATTTTGTTATCTTCTCTTCTGTTTCCACCAAGGATTCCTATAAAATTGCTACTTGAATAATATTGAAGACCTTTGAAAGAAGGATTTGTTAAACTTGATAATTTATTTAAAAATCTAGATTTTCAATCGTCAAAAGCTGGAACTAAAGCATTTTCATACATATTTTGATCTATTGAGTTATTTTCTGAAGGTTCTTCAGAATCTGAATTTTTAGGATTTGTTGGTTCTGTTACTGCTGGTTCACTTTGTCCTTGTTCTCCACTATTATCTGATGGGGTTTGTGGATTTTCGCCTTGCGTAGGTTCTGGAGAATTACCTTGACTTTGTAAATTTTGATCATTTTTTGAAGTTGCAGGTTCTTCTGAATTTTGAGTTGATGATTTTGAATCAGGATTTTCATTATTTGGATTTTTATTTGTAGTTACTGCAGTTGTAGTTTTTTCATCATCTATATTTGTTTTATTTTCTGGTTCTTTATTTTCATCAACAGGTTTATTAAATATAATAGTTTGTGAATATTCTTTATTAGTTTCATCATCTCTTACTTTATATTTGAAAATTAAAGTAGAAGTTGCTTCATCTCAAGAAGCATCACGATATCTTTTGATTTCTTTAGGATTGCTTGGAATTATAACTTGTCTAATTTTCTCTATATCCAAACCTTCTCTTGTAACAAAAATTTCATTATCAGTTCATCCAAGACCAATTAATCCAAAGAATTTATTTGTTGCATAATATTGAATTCCTGTAAAACCATATTTCTTTAAATTTTTAAATCAATTTATTTGTGAATTTTCATTTTTAAATACTAAAGCATTACTGTAATCAATATTTACTTTTTGAGTTTGTTTAACAGGGTTTGCTTGTGTAGTTGGGGTGGTTGGAGAAGGTGTTGTAGTAACTGATATAACATTCTTTTCTTCTTTTTTTGATTCTTGTGCATTACAAGAAATAAAAGTTATTGAACTTAAGGTTGTTATTCCTAATGGTAATAATTTTTTAAATAAATTCTTTTTCATAATTCCTCTTTTCTTTATTTTTCTGTATATTTGTATTTTTTAGGGTAAAAAAACATAGAATTTTTGTTATTCTAAAATTCTATGTTTTAGAAGATTATTCTTCATCTGCTTTAATAGCACGTTTTTTAATAATTACATCTGCAATTTGTTTTGGTGTTACTTCATAGTGATCAAATTGCATTTGATATGTTCCACGACCTGAAGTCATAGATCTTAATTGAGTTGAGTAACCAAACATTTCTGATAATGGAACATCTGCTCTAATAATGTTTGCTCCATCACTTCTTGTTTCTTGCTCTTTAACTTGACCTCTTCTACGAGATAAGTCTCCCATAACATCTCCTGAATAATCTGCAGGAACAACAACAGAAACGTCCATAATTGGTTCTAATAAAACAGTACCAATAGCATCTTTTGCTTTTGTTAAAGCTTTAGAAGCTGCTATTTTATATGCCATTTCTGATGAATCGACATCATGGTATGAACCATCAAATAAAGTAGCTTTAATATCTATCATTGGATAACCTGCTAAAATACCAGCAGCCATTTTATCTTCAAGTCCTTTTTGAATTGATTTAATATATTCTTTAGGAATTTTTCCACCAACAATTTTATCTATAAATTCAAAACCACCATCTGGATTTGGTTCAAATTTAATTCAAACATGTCCATATTGTCCTTTTCCACCAGATTGTTTGATGTGTTTTCCTTCAACTTCTGCTGATTTTGTAATTGTTTCACGATAAGATACTTGTGGTGCACCAACTGTTGCTTCTACACCGAATTCTCTTTTTAAACGATCAACAATAATATCTAAGTGTAATTCACCCATTCCAGCAATAATAGTTTGCCCTGTTTCATCATCTGTTCAAGTTCTAAATGTAGGATCTTCATTTGCTAATTTTTGTAAACCAATTGATAATTTTTCAGTTGCAGCTTTTGAAGCTGGTTCTAATGCTTGAGAAATAACAGGTTCTGGAAATACCATTTTTTCTAAAACAAAATGCTTTGATTTTTCAGAAATTAAAGTATCACCTGTAACTGTATCTTTTAGACCTACAGCAGCACCGATATCTCCTGCTCTTACTTCATCGATTTCTTCTCTTGAATTAGCATGCATTTCTAAAATACGTCCAACTCTCTCTTTTTTATCTTTAGTTGAGTTATATACGTATGAACCTTTTTGTAAAACTCCTGAATAAACTCTAAAGAATGTTAAAGTTCCAACAAATGGGTCATTCATAATTTTGAATGCTAATGCTGAAAAATCATAATCATCTGAAGCTGGAACTTCTACAACTTCATCCCCTATATATCCTTTAATAGCAGGTACATCTAAAGGTGAAGGTAAATAATCAACAACTGCATCGATCATTTTTTTAACACCTTTATTTTTAAATGATGTTCCACAAACTACAGGGAAAAATTCTGAAGTTAATGTTGCTTTTCTAATTGCTTGTTTTAATCTATCAGCTGAAATTTCTTCACCTTCTAAAGCAAGCATCATTATTTCTTCATCAAAATCTGCTACTGCTTCTACTAATTCTGCTCTCATTTTTTTAGCTTTATCTAATAAATGAACTGGAACTTCGATTTCTTTAGCAATTTCTTCTTTTTCTCCATCGTATTCAAATGCTTTCATTTCTACAAGGTCAATTAATCCTTTATAGTCATTTTCAGCACCAATATTTAATTGGATAGCAACCGCGTTACCTCCAAGTCTTTCTTTAACTGAACGGATTGAAGCTTCAAAATCAGCTCCTGCTTTATCCATTTTGTTAACATAAACAATTCTTGGAACTTTATAATTTGTTGCTTGTCTTCAAACTGTTTCTGTTTGTGGTTCAACTCCTGATTGAGCATCTAAAACCGCAACAGCACCATCTAATACTCTAAGTGAACGTTCAACTTCAACAGTGAAGTCAACGTGTCCTGGTGTATCGATAATGTTAATTCTTTTATCTTTTCAAAAAGCTGTTGTAGCAGCAGAGGTAATTGTAATCCCTCTTTCTTTTTCTTGTTCCATTCAGTCCATTTGTGAACCACCATCATGAGTTTCACCAATTTTGTGGATTTTTCCTGTATGGAATAAAATTCTTTCTGTTGTTGTGGTTTTACCTGCATCAATGTGAGCCATTATACCGATGTTACGATAATCTTTAAGGTCAAATTTTCTTGCCATAATTATCATCTAAAATGTGCAAATGCTTTATTTGCTTCTGCCATTTTATGTGTATCCTCTTTTTTCTTAATTGCTCCACCGGTGTTGTTTGATGCATCGATAATTTCGTTTGCAAGTCTTAAGTCCATTGTTTTTTCTGCTCTTAATCTTGAATAATTAATTAATCATCTTAATGATAAAGTTTGTTTTCTTCTTGCAGAAACTTCCATTGGAACTTGGTAGTTTGTTCCCCCAACTCTTCTTGATCTAATTTCTAATTGAGGTGTTATGTTATTTATAGCTTGTTGGAAAACTTCTAAAGGATCTTTTCCTGTTTTTTCCTTAACAATATCAAAAGCTGAATATAAAATAGTTTGCGCTGTTGATTTTTTTCCGTCTAACATAATTGCATTTACTAATTTTGTAACTAATTTAGAGTTAAAAATTGGATCAGCTAATACATCACGAATAGGCGCTTGTTTTCTTCTTGACATTTTTTCTCCTATATTTTTTATATTATAAAATTATTATTTTTTAGGTTTTTTTGCACCATATTTAGATCTAGCTTGATTTCTTTTATTAACACCAGCTGTATCTTGTGTTCCTCTAACGATATGGTATCTAACCCCTGGTAAATCTTTAACTTTTCCACCACGAATTAAAACTACAGAGTGTTCTTGTAAGTTGTGTCCTTCTCCTGGTATATAAGCTGTAACTTCCATTCCGTTTGATAATTTAACCCTTGCATATTTTCTTAATGCTGAGTTAGGTTTTTTAGGTGTCATTGTTGCAACCCTTGTACAAACTCCACGTTTAAAAGGTGAAGGTAATTTTGTTTCTTTTTTATGTAAAGAGTTGTAACCAACTATTAGTGCAGGAGCTTTTGTTTTTCTTACTTTATTAACACGTCCTTGACTAACTAATTGTGCTATTGTTGGCATTGTCTTTCCTTTCAATTTTTAAATTTTAATTTATATATTCACAAACTTAATTATTCATAAACATTATTATTAATAATAATTAAGTGTATAAATTATATAACAACTTAGCCGAGTGTATCGAAAAAAAATTATTTTTTTTATAGTACTGTTGTTATATTAAAAAAATAAGACAACGAGTGTCTTATTTAATAAATATTTCTTTTGCTTGTTTTAGTATTTTATCTAAATTATTTTGAGCTTCAGTTTTATTTTTTTCTAATGAAAAAATGTAAAGTTTTATTTTAGGTTCTGTTCCTGAAGGACGCAATGCTGCTCAAGAATTATTTTCAAAAAATATTTGAACCATATTTTCAACAATATTATTATAACCTTTTCGATAATCAATAATTTTTGAAACTTTCAAACTAAAATTTATTTTTAAAAATGATTCTAAATAAGAGTTTATTTTTGATGGTTCCATTGAATTCAATTCTATTGAAACTACCTTGCTAAAAATAAATCCATATTTTTTATAAATATTATTTAACTCTTCTAAAAAGGAAATATTTCTTTTTTTAGATAAAATATTTAATATTAAAATTAATGATTGAAATGCATCTTTATCGAAAGAAATATCACTATTGATTAAAGATCCATAACTTTCTTCAAATGCAAAAATATGCGATTTTTCTTTATATTTATTTATTTCAGGACCTACTCATTTAAAACCTGTAGGAATAATTTGACTTTTAATATTGTGCTTATTAGCAATAATAGAAGGAAGGTTGCTTGACACAAATGAATAAATTAATAGATCGTTTTCTTTATAGTAATTTTCTTCTACTAAAAAATTGAAAATTATAGTTGCTAGTTCGTTACCAGTAAAATAATAAAATTCATTATTTGATAATTGTTCTACAAAACCAATTCTATCAGCATCAGGATCAGTTAAAATCCCATATTTAATTTTGTTTTTTTTCATTAAATCAATTAAATTAATATAAGCACTTTTTTCTTCCGGATTTGGATACGAAACAAAATTAAAGTGTTTGCTATTTTTCATTTCAGATTCTACTTTTAAAAATTTAACTGAAGTTTGTTTTTCAATCAATTTAATAACTTGAGAACCGGTTCCATGAAGTGGCGAATAAGCTATTTTAAGGTTATTATCAAACAAATTATTAGAAAAAATTCTTGATATCTCTTGAACATAAACAGGTAAATATTTATCTATACAAATTACTTTTTTATTAAAATTTATTTTTTTTGTATTTAAATTATTGTTGATTTTATTATATTTTTTAAAAAATGGAATCAATTTTTTAACTTCATCAGGAAGGATTTGAGCTCCAAATTTATTATAAATTTTAATACCATTATATTCTTTAGGATTATGAGAAGCTGTAATGTTAATACCACCTATTGCTTGTTTTTGTTTTATTAAAAAACTAACAATTGGGGTTGCAATTGGTTGTTTAGAAGTATAAACTTTTATACCATAATTTTTACTTAAAATTTGTGTTGCTAATTTTAGAAAGATAAATGATTTATTTCTATTATCTCTTCCGATAACAACTCCTTGTTGTTTTGCATTAGCAAAATTTTTTAGTAAATATCTTGCATATCCATCAATAATTCTATAAACGTGTTTAGTGTTTAGTTCACTTTCTTTATTTCCTAATTTACCACGTATACCTGCTGTTCCAAACTCTAACATATTTTCCTTATTTTAATAATTTTTCTAATTTTTCTATTGAAGGTTCAATTGTTAAATATGAACCTGAAACCAAAACATCTGCTCCGCTTTCGAAAGCGCCAGACGCAGTTTTATCATTAATACCACCATCAACCTGAATAATTACATTTAAATTATTATTATCAATAAATTTTCTTGCTTCTTCTATTTTGTTTAAAGAATTTTCAATAAATGATTGTCCGCCTTTACCTGGTTCTACAGACATAATTAATAATAAATCAAAATATTTAAGTAAATCTTTAATTTCACTAAAATCTGTATTAGGTTTAATTGAAATACCTAACTTGATTCTATTTTTATATTTTTTAACCAATTTTAGAATCTCTTCTTGATTGTCAAAAACTTCATAATGAACTGTTGCATAATCAACAACACCAATAACCTTATCAATTATTTTTTCTGGTTCATAAGCCATTATATGAATATCCATTGTATGATGTTTAGAATTATTTTTTATATTTTCTATTTCTTCAATTTCAATTGCTCTGTTTTCAACAAATTTAGCATCCATATAGTCATAATGGATTCAACTAATTCCCATATTAAATAGAATCTTAGCTACTTCTAATCTCTTTTCTTTTGTAATACTTAAAAGTGAAGGACTAATTAATTTCATTTTTTTCTCCTAAAAAATCTTTTAAAAAGTAAAGATAGTTTTCATATCTAGTTAATGGTATTTCTCCGTTTTTTACCATTAATTTAATTTTACAATATTTTTCTTCTTCCTTATAGTGAAAACAAGAGCGAAATTTACATAAATTTGCATTTAATTTAAATATTTTAAAGGCAGTTGCTATTTGATCTTTATTTAATTCTATTTCAAACGAAGAAAAACCAGGAGTATCTATTAACTTCCCTTGATTTCAATCTATCATTTGTACAACTCTAGTGGTGTGTTTACCTCTATTTAAGGATTTAGAAATGGATTGTGTTTCAAATTGATTTTCAGATAATAAATTTATTAAACTTGTTTTTCCTACACCAGTTTGCCCCATAAATACAGAAACTTTGTCCTTAAAAAGTCCAAAAAATTCTGTATTTACTTCCTTTTTATTATGATTATCAATGAAATGAATTTCATAATTTAAATTAATATAATCTTTTAAAACTTCTTTATAGTTAGAATTTAAATCAATTTTAGTAATGGCTAAAACTGGTTTAATGTTTTTGCTTTCAACAATCATTAAAAACTTATCTAAAAGCAGTGAACTAAAATTAGGTTCTTTTACAGACATTACAATAATCACTTGATCAATGTTTGCTATTTTAGGTCTTACAAAAACATTGTTTCTTTCTTTAACTTTTATCACAAAACCTAATTCGTCATATTCCACAAAATCACCAACAACAGGTGATAAATTGTCGTTTCTTAATTTACCACTTCCTCTTAATCTTATAATTTCTTTATTTTCAGTTTCCACATCATAAAAACCAGCAATTACCTTTATTACTCTTCCAATTTTTTTATTCAATACAAAATTCCTTTCTAATTTATTCTTTTATTTAGTTGACTTAATATTAAAAACTAAATAAAAGAATTAAAGTAATTATTAACAAAATTAAAATAATTACAATTACACTTATTATGACAATTGTTCCGGTTCTGGTTGCAAGCCATTCAAAAAGGTTTTTCCTTTGTTTTTGGTCAAAATTTATTATATTTTCACTTAGTCTTTCAGGTTTTAAACAAGTAGATAAATCATTATATAATTCGTTCATATTGTTATAGCGATCATATGGATTTTTAGCTAAACATCGATGAATAATGTTTATTAATCCGTGACTTGTAGTTGGTTTTAAATTCTGAATCTTTGGCAAAGATTGTTCTTTGTGTTTAGCAAGAATTTTAAGATGTGAATCTCCTGAAAAAGGAACACAACCTATTAACATTTGATAAATGACTATACCAATAGAGTAAATATCAATTTTTACAGAACCTTTTTCTTTATAATCAGCTATTTCTCCTGGCATATAATGAACAGAACCTATGACTTTATTTTCTTGTGTCAACCTTTGTGATTCATTATCTATTGCAATACCTAAATCAATTATTTTAATTTGATTTAGGTTTGTTACCATAATATTAGTGTCTTTAATATCTCTATGGAAAATACCGGCTTTGTGAATTGCTTTAATTCCTAAAGTTATTTGTTTTGCGTAATTAACAACATCTTCTTTAGAAAGCGTTCCAGATCTTTCAATAACGTTTTTTAAAATGGTTCCATCAACAAGTTCCATTGCAATTCAAAATTCCTTATTTTCTAAATCAAAACAAGAATCAATTAATCTTGCTACATAAGGTGAATCAACTTTTTTAGTTATTCTTATTTCTTCTTTAAAACGTTCAATACTTAAATCACTCATTGATTCATAATTCATAAGTTTGATTGCACACTTAAAATTATCTTTTTTTCTAACAGCTAAATAAATAACAGACATTCCACCTTTTCCTAAGGTGTTACTAATATAATAGTTTTGAAGTAGTTTTTTGTTATATGTTGGTATATTCATTATTTAATTTCCACTATTGCTACTGTTAAATTATCATTAGAATCATTAGCTAATGCTGTTTCTATAATTTTATTTGCTTTGTATTCAAGATCTTTTTCTTTCAAAAACATAATGTTTTCTAATGTTGGTTTATCAATAAAGTCATGCACTCCATCTGTAGTTTGAATTAAATAACTTTTTTCTTTTCTTTTACTTAAAGAAAGAAAACCGATTTCAGGTGTATAGCGTTTTTTAGGCCCAAGCGAAGAAGTAAGAAAAGATGCTCCAGGTAATTGTGAAGCAACTTCGAAAGAAACCTTTTCTTTTTCTATATAATAGTTCATTAAATTTTGATCACTTGAAAGTTGTTGTAAAATATCGCTATATAGATAAATTCTAGAATCACCTATATTTACAAAGGAAAGTAATTTATTTTTTTTAACAAATATGGTTGCAACCATTGTTGTACCCATGTCTAAAAGTTGTTCGTTTTCTTCTGCTGCTTTGTTCATGTTGATTATACTATCATTAATCCCTTTAGAAAATCAGTTAGTAATTGATTTTTTATCTTCTTTTATTTCTAAAGTAGAAAATAATGTTTTAAATGTGTCAACTGTTATTTGTGAAGCAATTTCTCCTGCATTATGTCCACCCATTCCATCACAAACAATTGAAAAAATTACTTTTTCATTTTCTAATATTAAAACAGAGTCTTCATTTTGAACCCTTTTGCCTTTATTTGTTTTAAAAATATAATTATCCATTAATTTCCTTTATAAAAGTTTTATTTGTTTAATTCAGAAATAATAATTTCTTTAATTTTAGAAGCAGCATTTAAAGGAATATCATTTACTACTTTGTGTAAAAATTTATCTTTTTCTTCTAATTCTAAAACTGCTTTATCAATTCTTATTTGAATTTGCTCTTCACTTTCTGTTCCCCTATTTTTTATTCTTGTATACAAATCATCCATAGAAGGTGGTAACAAGAAAATTGAAATAACAGAATCTTCTTCGTTTCTTTCTTTGTAATATTTTTTAATATTTAATGCACCGATTGTTTCTATTTCAAGTAAAGGTAAAAAACCTTCTTGATTAATTTTTTCAATTTCTGAGTAAAGAGTTCCATAATAATTATCAAAATGTTTATTTCATTCAATAAATTCATTTTTCTTTATTTTATCTTCGAATTCTTCATTAGAAATAAAGTGGTAATGTACCCCATTTATTTCCCCTTCTCTTGGTTTTCTTGTTGTAGCTGAACAAGATAACTTTAATTTTAATTCATTATTCTCAAATAAAATTTTTTCAATGGTACCTTTTCCAACCCCAGAAGGACCAGCTAAAATTACTAACTTATTTTTTTTCATATATTTCCTTTATTATTTCTTACCTAAAAAATAAATATAAGTTTTACCGTATTTTTTTTCTTTTAAAATTTCAAAATATTCACTAATTTCTATATTATCACTATTTGTTTCAACAATGACCTGACCATTATCTAAAAGAATATCATTGTTTGCTATTTCTTTTAAAGTTTCATTTAATAATGTTTTTTCTTCATAAGGTGGATCTAAAAAAATAAAATTAAATTTATTATCCTTTTTCATATTTATCAATTGAAGAGCAGAAAGATTATAACAATGCATATTTTGAATTTTTAGTTTCTTTTGTTCATTAACAATATGATTAAAAATTTTTCTATTTTTTTCAGATAAAAAAACTTCTTTTGCACCACGTGAAATAAATTCAAAAGAAACCGCTCCCGAACCACCAAATAAATCTAAAACTAATGATTCTTCTATTTCAAATTGAATAGAAGAAAAAATGGCTTCTCTTGTTTTATCCGTTGTTGGTCTTACTATTTCTAAGTCTGGTTGTTCTATTTTTCTGCCACGTAAATTTCCTGCTATTATTCTTAACATATATTTATTAATTATATAATATTTTCCTTAATAAATTGCTTAATCTCTTTATATATAGAGAAATTTGCTTTATAATTAGCAAATTTTATATAAACTTCTAATGAATGAGATAAATAATAAAATGTCTTTAATTCTTCAATTGTTCTTTGAAAACTTGTTTTGAAGTGGTATTTACAACTAAAACCACCTTCAAAAAATTGAAAATCTCTTAATTCTTTATTACTTTTACAAGTAACACATTTATCAAAAGATTGTTTATAACCAAAGTATTCTAATAAATGACAAAGAAGATATGTTTTAATAAAGAAAACATTTTCTTTATTTGCTATTTTTATACTCTGTTTTATAAGTTCATATAAATAAGAGTTAGAATATTCTAATTTATCTAAATAAAAAAGGATTTCTTGTAATTCTGTATATGAAAAAGAATTATTTTGTAAATCAAAAAAACTAATAAGTGTTGCTTTTTTAAGTTTAGACATTCTATTATTGAGTCTGGCTAAAAAGATTTCAAATTCTGCTTCATTTAAAAGTAACAAAGAACTTCTGTTTTTACTATGTACTTTTCTTACTCCGCGAGCAAGAAAAGAAATAATTCTCTTGTTGGTAATAATTTTAACAATTGCATCATAATCATCGTATTCTTGATAATTAATAACAATTCCTTTAGTCATTGTTGAAGACATTTTTTTCTCACACTTTTCTTTTTATTAATGGATCATCTATGTGTCTTGCTCAGTCTACTTTTAAATACACTATTTCAAATACAAGGAATTTGATTAAATCAACTAAAAAGAAAATTCAATATGTTTGACTTAAACTTAATCCAAGAGATTGTGGTTTAATTACAAAAGTTATAATCACTAGTCATAATAAAGCAATAATTTCTAAACTGAATTCAAGTAATGATGCTAAGTTTGTTCTTCCACCAGAAGCTATTAATCGACTTGAAGTAGAAAATCAAATTCAAATTGGATTGAATACTACTATTACAAAAAGAGTTGCTTGCAATTGTGATAAGTATAATTTTTTAGCTTCTAAAATTGTATCTGAATTTTTTCCTATTTCAGCAGCAAAATAATCAATATACGGGATAAATACAGTAAAAAGTAAAAGTAATAATGATAATGCAAGTGCAATTGTTGAATGAAAACCTTTAAGTTCATTTGCATTTTTCTTAGCAATTTCAAATTCTTTATTTCCAAGGTGTTTTCCTACAAAAACAGAAATGTTAGAACTAAGAGCTCCAAAAACAGCTAAAAATATTTCACTTATCGATCCTGTTAATCCAAGAATAGCAGCAGCTCCAATTGCTCATTCTTCTTTCCCGATTGTTCCTTGAGGGAAAATTCTATTAAAAAGAGCACTTCTTAGTATTATTAATACAGAATTTCCTGTAATTAAAAAGGCACTGTGTAATCTAAAAACAACTTTTTTTCATGTATCTCTTGACACTTTAAAAAGTGATAAAGGATTAATTAATGTTTTTCTTATTTTTAAAAATACAAAAAAAGTATCACCAAATATTCCAAAAATTCTTGCAGCTATGGAAGCATATGCTGCCCCTTTAACTCCTAATTTAAAAACATATATTAAAAGAATATTTAAAAAAATGTTAATTAATAGAGAACCAATAGAAGAAATCAAAGCTTCTTTTCCATGACCTGTTTCTGCAAGAAGAGAACTCATTGGAGAAGTTCAACCAAAAATAACTCATGTTATTACTATTAATCTTAAATAATCTACTGACTGCTGCAATGTTGCTTGATCTTGATTACTTTGATAAAAAACAGAAATCATTTTTTCAGATAAAGTGAGAGCAAAAATTGCAAATATAGTCATACAACTAAAAGTCAATAAGACTCTTACTCTCATTACTTCTTTTATTTTTTTATAATTTTTGCTTCCTCAATACTGTCCAACAAGCACAGAACAAATTATAGAAATTCCACCAATAACACCACCTATAATTCCTGTTCAAGAGTTGGCATAAGATAAAGAATCAACACCATGAGGTATTTTTGTTACCATAAAATTATCAATAAAACCGTTTAGCGAAAAAATTATTCCTGAAAGAATAATTGGTAAAGAAAATTTTAAGTATAATTTTCATTTACTTCAACTATCTGGAAAGTGTTCTTTTAAAAAAACAAAAAAATTAAATTTCTTCTTTATCATAATTATTTAAATTTTAGCAAAATAATAAAAAAACATTAATAATTAAGTTGAAAATAACCCTATTTTCTTTGTAATTTATTTTAAAACTTTACAAAAGTTTATATATGAATTTATTCATAGAAAAAATATGATTATATATGCAAAACTATTCAAATTTTATGAATTTTTAGCAAATCCTTGTTTTTTTTTTTTTTTGTAAAATTTAATTTTAAGAAATGATACAAATTGAGATTTGAAATTATAAAATAAGAAACTCTTATAATATATTTTCAATAATTTTTCAATAATTCATTTTTTAAAATTTCAATTAATCAAAAATAAAAATAAGGAAAAAATATGCAAATAAATATTAAAGAAAAACTAAGAAGTTTAAAAAACTTTTCAATTACCAATCTAATATTAACCTTTTCAGGTCTAATTCTCTTTATAATAACTTTAGCATTTGCAGCAGGAGCTGCAGCAACTCAAAGTGCGGAAGGAGCACTTGCTGCTGGTGTGGGACTTGTTGGTTCTATATTAATTGTTGGAATATTGAATTTCTTTTCAAACATTGTAATATTAGTATTATCAATTGTTGGATTTGTTGCTGCATTAAAAATTAAAGATGCAACAAATGGTTCTAACAAAAAATACTTTGCTGTTTGATTATCAGTAATGATAATAATTATAATAAATTCAATATTCTCATTTATTCCATTTGTTGGTTCAATTTTAGGAATGATTTTCTCTATTTGACCAATAGTGGCTTATATCTTAACAATCGTATGAGCTAACAAAGATGCAAAAGCATTAAACTAAAAATAACATTCAAAGAAAGGAAAAATATGAAAAAGAAACTTTTATTATTAGCTACCCCTATTTCTGTTTTAACAACTGCTGCATTAGCAGTTTCATGTCAATCTTCACTAGATAAAAAGAAAGAAGAATACATTGATTTAACTGTAAAACTAACAATTAACCAAAATAAATCAGAATATGATAAAAAATCAGAAGCAGAAAAAAAAGAATATGAAAAACAACAAAGAGAAGTGGCAAGATTAGCACTAAACTTATTTTTAACAAATGATAAGTCTAGTGAATGAGAAAAATTATTAGACGGTGAAATCGAAAGATTAAAACAAGAATTAGCAAAATAATTATTTTACCAACACTGCAAAAATGCAGTGTTTTTTTATTCCTAAAACTTTTTATTATAATAAAAATCAATATTTAACTTTAAATTAAAAGTAAAATAAAAAATTAAGTTTTCATATGTAATAAAACAAAATTATATATGTAAAATTCTTTGAATTTAACTACTTTTTGCCAAATCCTTGCTTTTTTTGTAAATTATTAATCAAAATGTCCCTTTTTTAGTGATATAAAAAATAATAATT